>JAHELX010000389.1 GCA_024643945.1 Anaerolineales bacterium | reverse complement strand
GACATCTTCCTGCTGACCGGCGGCGGCTTTGGCACCAACGTGCTTCCGGTGCTGACCTATCAATTCAGTTTTCGCCTATTCGACTTTGGCAAGGGAGCCGCCACCGCCATGATCTTGTTGGCCATCCTCATCGTGTTCCTGGTCATCTATGCCAGCACGGTGATGAAGAACGTGGAGGAGTAAAGGGAGGGTACCATGACCGACTACCAATCCGTCCGTTCTCCGCGAGATGACAATCTGAATTTTATCGATCACCTGGCACGCCGTTTCAGCCTGTCCCAGTTTATTTTTGCCATAACCCTGACTTTTTTTCTGGTGAGTATTCTGTTCCCTTTTTACTGGATGGTCAGTTCGTCCTTTAAAACTCGTCTGGAGATCGGCGGCCGCGAGCCTGTCTATGTCCCCGCTGGCCTGCGGCTGGAGGCCTATCGGGAGCTGTTCGAGCCCAACAACCCCAGCTATCAGGACTTTGGCATCAATGTCCTCAACAGCATCAAGGTAGCTGTCCCGACGGCGATCGTGGCCGTGATCCTCTCGGTATTGGGCTCCTATGCCGTGGCCCGATTGAAGTTTCGAGGCAAGGAACTGCTGCTCAACAGCATCTTGATGATCTATTTGTTCCCGGGTATCTTGCTGATTATCCCCCTCTTTGCCATGCTGGCCCAGATTGGGGATCGGATCGGCTTCGACGTGCAGGATAACCTGGCGGTGCTGATTGTGACCTACCTGGCCCAGACGCTTCCGGTGGCGCTGTATATGCTGGCCAACTACTTCCGCACCATCCCCTCCGAGATCGAGCAGGCGGGGTTGATTGATGGCTGTAGTCGAATGGGCGTTATCTGGCGCATCACCCTCCCGCTGGCCGTTCCGGCGCTGGTCTCGGTGGCTATCTACACCTTTATGATCGCCTGGAATGAGTTTCTGTATGCCCTGGTGTTCCTGAACAACCCCGATATATTTACCATGCCCATCAAGATCAATGCCATTTACAACGACCCCAGCCCGCGTCCCAACGTGGTGATGGCCGCCTCAACCATTATGACTTTGCCGGTCATCATTCTCTTCCTGGGGTTGGAACGCTTCCTTGAACAAGGTCTGGCCGCCGGAGGTGTGAAAGGGTAATTAGCCTTGCCTTTGGTCCTTCAAATGCGTATAATTTTGAAAGCAGTCATGGCTCGATAGGGTTAGGCGGGGCCTTTCACCTCTCGGGCCGAATCCCTGTTGTCGAGAAAGGGACCAACGTATGCGAATTGGCTTTATCTCAACGCGTCTGAATGGGACCGACGGCGTCTCGCTGGAAGTAGAGAGGTGGGCATGGGTGCTGCGGCGGCGTATGGGGCACGATCTGTCCTTCTGTGCGGGCGAACTGGGCGGCTACGCCAGTGGCGGCACCTTGATTCCAAAATTGCACTTCGAGCATCAATCCATCGTGCGGCTGAGCCAGCGTGCCTTTAGCGTTCACTCCGAACGGGATGGCGAGAAACTGCGGGATGCGATCTATGCCACGGCCGACGAGATTCGGGCTCCTTTGCGTCACTTCATTCGCTCGAACCGGCTCGACCTGATTATCGTGCAAAACGCCCTGACGATTCCGATGAATCTCCCGCTGGGCGTTTGCCTCACCGGGTTGATCGCTGAGTTGGGCATCAAGACCATTGCCCATCACCACGATTTCTTTTGGGAGCGCCAGCGTTATCAGACCAACGCCATCTTAGACCTCCTGGATACGACCTTCCCAGCCAAACTCCCGAGCATTCAACATGTTACTATCAACACCATTGCCCAGCACCGTCTCAAGGCCCGTCGTGGCATCGACTCCGTCGTCATCCCCAATGTGCACGACTTCGCCACGCCAGCGCCGGGGATTGACACCTACAATCGCGACTTTCGGCAGGTGCTGGGCCTCACCCCGGAGGATTTTTTCATCCTGCAGCCGACACGCGTCATCCAGCGCAAGGGGATCGAGTTGGCGCTGGAGCTGGTAAATCGCCTGGAGCTCCCGAATGCACGCATCTTCATCACCCATCGCGCCCACGATGAAGGATTGGAGTACTGGCACTGGCTCAAGCGCGAGGCCGCCGTCATGAAAGTCGACCTGCGCTTGATTGACCATATGATCGGCAGCGAGCGGTCGAAAATTGACGGTCATAAGATCTATTCCTTGTGGGATGCCTATCCCCACGCCGACCTGGTCACCTATCCCAGTACCTACGAGGGTTTCGGCAATGCCTTGTTGGAAGCTGTTTATTTCAAGCGTCCGGTTGTGGTCAATCGCTACCCGGTCTACAATGCCGACATCAGGCCCTTAGGCTTTGAGTTTATCGAGTTGGACGGTTTTGTGGACGCCGCCGCCGTAGAAAGAACGCGTGAGCTGCTGAAAGCTCCGGAGCAGGCAAAGGCCATGGCCGAGAAGAACTACGCCATTGCTCAGGAGCATTTCTCTCTTGAGGTTCTTGAGCGTAAGTTACGAGATCTTATCGCCAATTATTGAACGATGCGTTGTTTTGGATTGTCATTTCGAGCGAGAGCGAGAAATCCCTAAGGCCATCCATTGCTCTTGGCGCCTCGATGGCTCATTCTCACGCCACGCCTCAGGGATTCCTCATTTCATTCGGAATGACTTCTGGGCGGAACTGGGCTTCATTATGGAACATGCGTTTAATGTGGTATTGTCAAGATAGTTACGTGTTCTGAGCGTATGTCACGGAGGTTGAGATGAGCAACGTTAAAAAGCGACGGATCGGGTTCGTATCTACCCGCCTGGCGGGTACGGACGGCGTCTCGCTGGAAACGCGCAAGTGGTCGGACATGCTGACCAGGCTCGGCTACGAATGTTTCTACTTCGCCGGTGAATCGGAGTGGCCGGAGGAGCGCAGCTACGTGGTGGCCGAGGCCCACTTCGATCACCCCGAGATCACGGCCCTCACCGCTGACCTCTTCGACGACTACACCCGTTCCCACGAAACTTCACACACGGTCGAGAGGCTCAAGGACCATCTGAAGACACATTTGTATAAGTTCGTGCACACCTTCGACCTGGAGTTGCTGATTGTCGAGAATGCGCTGGCACTGCCTATGAACGTCCCTCTGGGATTGGCGATAACAGAATTGATCGCGGAGACCAACACCCCCACCATTGCCCATCACCATGACTTCGCCTGGGAACGCTCACGCTTTAAAGTCAGCGCAGCCTCCGACTACCAGATGGGAGCTTTTCCACCCATTTTGCCCTCTGTCCGTCACGTGGTCATCAACTCCTACGCCGCTCGCCAGTTGGCGCTGCGCACCGGCGACACGTCGAGGCTGATACCCAACGTGATGGACTTCGACTCATCACCGCCCGATCCGGATGCTTATGCCGTCGACCTCCGCTCCGCCTTGGGCGTTCAGCCTGACGAGTACCTGTTGCTCCAGCCCACACGGATTGTCCCCCGCAAGCGCATCGAACATGCCATCGAGCTGACCCGCCGCCTGGATCTGGGGTGTGTCCTCTTGATCTCCCACGCCTCCGGCGACGAGGGCACTGCCTATGCAACCTATCTCCGGGATTATGCCCAACTTATAGGTGTGAAGGTGCTGTTTGCCTCCGACGTAATCGGTCATGCTCGCGGCCAGACATCCGGAGGGCGAAAGGTCTACTCCCTGGCCGATGCGTATCAGCAGGCGGATTTGGTCACCTATCCCTCTGCCGTGGAAGGCTTTGGCAATGCCTTCCTGGAGACCATCTATTATCGGCGCCCCATCGTGATCAGCACCTACGAGATTTTTATGACCGACATCCGCCCCAAAGGCTTCAAGGTGCTCGGCTTCACAGACTTCATCACCGAGGATACCGTTCGCCAGGCGCGGGAGGTGCTGAGCGACCCTGACCTGGTGGCCGACATGGTCGAACACAATTACGAGCTGGGCCGCCGCTACTACTCATACAGCACGTTGGAGAAGCAGTTGGTAGCTTTGATGAGCGAGAGCCTGGGCGATTGAACAGGTAGACATATCACGATCACAGGTAGTTCACTAATGAAAGGAAACTTCACAGACAAGATCAATGCTGTTTATAACCGAATCAACGACCTCACTGGCGGCTCTTTGAGCATTCTGGGTCACACGTTCCAAAGCTTCAGCGAGGCGCGTGCCCCCGAAGTGGCTGCCAGCATGGCTTATTACACGATTTTTTCTCTCTTTCCGTTGCTGCTTGTCCTGATCGCTGCCGGGAGTTTTGTGTTAAAGAGGCAGGCGGTCCAACAGGCAGTGCTTGAGTATACAGCAGAGGCCTTCCCTTTTTCCCAGCAGCTTATCCAAAAGAACTTGCAACAGGTGCTGGATCTGCGGGGGACCGTGGGAATTGTGGGCATCGTCGGCCTGTTATGGTCTGCCTCAGGTGTTTTCACCACGCTCGCCTTCAATATCAACCTGGCCTGGGAAAAAGCGACATTGCGGGGTTTTGTGAAAAGGCGCTTATTGGGGGTAGGCATGGTGGGCGTGCTGGCATTGCTGTTGGCGCTGTCATTTGTTTCAAGCACCATCTTGAACATTTTATCTCGTTTTGACTTGCCTCTGCGCCAGGAGCTTGGAGGCTACGAAACCTACCTGTTGAACCTGTTGTCGAGCTCACTTCCGTGGCTCCTCACCTTTCTCATATTTTTGAGTTTGTATCGCTGGGTGCCGCACACAGAAGTCAAGTGGTCGGCGGCTCTTGGAGGGGGGCTGGTAGCTGCGATTGCTTGGGGACTCGCCAAAGATGGATTTACCTGGTACCTCACCAGCGGCTTCGGCCAATATCAGTTGGTATACGGTTCGCTGGGGACGATCATAGCCCTGATGTTTTGGATCTATCTCGGGAGTTTGATCATTCTCTTTGGTGCACACCTGAGCGCAGCCATTGCTCAACATACTTGATGCCGGCATTGAATGAACATGGGACAATGTCGTCGGGGCAACCCGTGCGGTTGCCCCGACAGTAGCCTGATGGTTCAGAGCGCGACTGATAGGAGAAAGTTTCGGTGGCGGTAAAGCGAGTTGCCATGCTTCACTACGCCGCGCCACCTGTCGTTGGCGGCGTGGAGAGCACGATCTACCATCACGCGCGTCTGCTGAGCGGGGCCGGCTACGCGGTGAGCGTCATTGCCGGGCGCGGTGCCCCCTTTCATCCCGGGGTGACTTTTCACCTCATTCCGGAGGTCGACTCCCGTCACCCGGAGGTGTTGGCGGTAGGCCAGGCGTTGGCCAGGGGGGAGGTGCCGCCCTCTTTCGTCCCTGTGCGCGACCGTCTATCGGATCACTTGCGCCCTTTGCTGGCTGAAGCTGATGTCTGCATTGTTCATAATGCCATCACTTTGCACAAAAACCTGCCCCTGACGGCTGCCCTGCGCCACCTGGCCGATGAAGGCGTGGTTCGCTTTATTGCCTGGTGCCACGATTTCGCCTGGCAAGATGCGCTCTACACCCCCGACCTGCATCCCGGCTATCCCTGGGATTTACTGCGTACTCCCTGGCCTGGCGTGCGCTACGTCGTCGTCTCCGCCCATCGGCGCACGCGCCTGGCGACGCTCCTGGACTTACCGGTGGATCAGATTGAGGTCGTCAATCCCGGTGTCGATGTGGCCGAATTTCTAAAGTTGGAACCTGCCACTCGCAAGCTGGTGGGGGAGCTGGAGCTGATGGCCGCCGACCCGTTCCTCCTGCTGCCGGCTCGCATTACCCGGCGCAAGAACATCGAATTTGCGATACGGGTCACGGCGGCCTTGAACTATCACACCCAGAGAGCACTCCGCACCCAAAGGGCACTCCGCACCCAAAGGGCGCTGCGCAAGCCAAATCCCACTCTGGTGGTCAGCGGACCGCCGGGCCCACACAATCCGACCAACATCACCTACCTGCAATCGTTGCAGGCTTTGCGGGAAGAACTGGGGGTAGCGGAGCGTGTCTATTTCCTTTACGAGTATGGTGATGAGGGCCAACCCTTGCACGTGACCGACGCGATGATGGCCGACCTTTACCGCCTGGCCGATGTGCTGCTCTTCCCCAGCCGGCGTGAGGGATTCGGCATCCCGGCCCTGGAGGCGGGGCTGGCCCGTCTGCCCATCTTCGCCGC
>JAHELX010000388.1 GCA_024643945.1 Anaerolineales bacterium | reverse complement strand
ATTTTTGGCGTTCGGAGTGACTCGTTAGGGGGCAATAGCGTTTCCTTTCGTGGTCAGGGGATCAGGGACTCAGGGACTCAGGACTCAGGGATCAGGAATCTGGGGATCGGATACCTGATCCCCCAGTGGGATTACTTCCTGATTCCCCGAGTCCTGGTTCCCTGAGTCCTGATTCCCTGAGTCCTGATTCCTGATTCCCTGATTCCTGATTCCCTGAGTCCTGATTCCTGATTCCCTGAGTCCCTGACTCCAGCACAACGCTTCTATGAACTAATGCCTGAGCCTGACCGTCGGCGTGGTAGCTGCTGCGCACCAGCGGCCCACTCTCCACCCAACGGAAGCCCATGGCCATGCCCTCGTCGTGCAGGCGAGTGAATTCCTCGGGCCGCCAGTAGCGCATCACCGGCAAATGATTGTGGGTGGGACGCAGGTATTGGCCGATGGTGAGGATGTCTACCTCGTGGGCGCGCAGGTCGTGCATCACCTGAATCACCTCGTCCCACGTCTCGCCCAGGCCCAGCATAATGCCAGACTTGGTGACGGCCTCCGGGTCCAGTTCTTTGGCCATTTGCAGCACGCGCAAGGAGCGTTGGTAGATAGCCTGCGGGCGCACGGTGCGGTACAGCCGGGGTACCGTTTCGGTGTTGTGGTTGAGGATCTCGGGGCGCGCGTCCATGACCATCTTCAGCGCGTCCCGGTCGCCTTTGAAGTCAGGGATGAGTACTTCGACGCTACAGCCCGGCACCCGCTCGTGAATCAGCTCGATGCTGCGGGCGAAGATATGAGCGCCGCCGTCGGGCAGTTCGTCGCGGTTGACAGAGGTGAGCACTGCGTGCCTCAGCCCCATGTTGGCGACGGCGTCGGCCACTCGTTCCGGCTCCTGTTCGTCAAGCCAGGTAGGCCGGCCGGTTTTGATGTGACAGAAGCTGCAACTGCGGGTGCAGATGTCGCCCAACAGCAGGAAGGTGGCAGTGCCACGCCCCCAGCAGTCGCCGATGTTGGGGCACATCGCCTCTTCACACACGGTGTGCAGGTTCTTGACCCGCATCAGTCGCTTCAGGTGATGATAATTATCGCCAGTGGGCATCTTCACCCGAATCCACTCGGGCTTGTGCCTGGGCGATTCGTCCACACCAATTTCATCTTCTCGAATTATCCTATTCATCCGTCATACCTTACCTATAAACTCGCCTGCTGAGATTCCACGTCGCCGTTGTAGAATACATATACGCATTGATTCCACAGCACGGTCAGAATGGCATCGTGCACGTCGTCGAGACTGGGACTGTGAGCCACCAGCTTGCCATGGACCGGCATGAGGTCATCATCTTCTTCAGGCGGCACAATGAAAGCCAGCCATTCGTTGGGAAAATGCGCGGTGATGGCCTCAATCAGGGGAAGAGTGTCTACTACGGACATTTCCTTATAAGGACAGCCGCAATCGCAATCCTCGTCGCATTGACCGGGCGTGCGGCAGCCATGCTGCTTTTCGAATCGCCCCACCACCCAGTCCGATGGCAGGCCGTCTGATGGTGTATTTTCTATTGGGATATCGTCTAACCAGATCACATCACTCATATCAACCCACCCAGTTCTTCAACCAACTTCTATCTAATTAGTACCCCCTCACAGGGATTATGATACGATATAGATTACGCCCATGAGGCCGAATCTAGCTTATCAAAATCACTTTGATGGGGCACTAAGAGTGAATACCGAGTATGCGGCTGAGCTTTATCACGGTAAAGCGATCGCGCAGGTAGTGGGCGTACTCGATCCCCAGTGCGACCTCTTGGTCGTCCAGCCCGATCATCCCGGCGTCAGTTGGCCCATCGACCTGACGCAGCAAATCCACCAGCTCCCCGGATGTTGGGACGTTGGCTGCAATCTCCTGAATTTCGCCCCAGTGATCAATCACTTTCTGTTTCAAAAGACCATAAGCATCTTCCGACATATCCAGGTAAAGGGCTTGCTCGGCGATAACCCGCTCGGCAATCGCCCCATAGACGCTTCGTATGCGCTGAACCTCTTGCTCGCGATCAGGCATGCTGGTCGCTTTCAACAACTCTATTGCCTGTTCTCGGGTCAGTTGCCGGATCTTCTCGTAAAACCTGGCAACCAGGACACAGGCAATACCTACTTTTGCCCCGTGCAAGATAGCTGGCCTGTTTTCCTGTAACAGCTTCAACTCCCAGTAATGGGACAAATAATGCTCCGCCCCCGAAGCGGGATGGGACTGGCCGAAGTCGAGCATACACAGTCCAGACTCGATGAGTCCATCCAAGAGGCTATGGATCCCCTCCGGCGAGGCGACACCTATCTCCCGGGTATGGCCCACACATTTTTGCAGCGCGTTCCACGCCCGTTGGGCGATACGATCGCTATAGGGCTCATCCCACAACAAGTGGCCCAGCTTCCAATCGGCTAATGCCGTATATTTGCCCAGCATGTCACCAAACCCAGCGGCGATCATGGGCCGAGGGGCGGCACACAGCGTGTTCAGGTCGGCAAAAACGGCCAACGGTGATTGGGTATAAATAGTCTGCTTGAATCTGCCAATGACCAAGGGTGCCCCACGGGAGGTAAAACCATCCACAGAGGGCGCAGTTGGCACTGCAAGAAAGGAGGTTTTGGTCCTATGGCTGACAAAGCGCACAATGTCGGTGATAGTACCCGACCCGACAGCCAGATACACGCGATCTTCCTGACCGACGCGGAGAAGTACCTGCATCATGTAGTACTCGTCAGCAATGATCTCTTCGCCGGTTAGTATAATTGTCTGGACATCGAACCCGCGCCCGGTTAAGGCCTCCTCCACGGCCTCTCCCGAGGCAGAATACGTATTTTCATCAGCCACCAATGTGAACTGATCCATGTGATTGCTCTCGCAGTAATGGATCAGCGTAGGCATGATGTCCTTCTCTATGTAAACTGGCAAATCGGTTGCCACGAACTACCCCCATGTTGATGATGATTCGTATCTTCTCAATAATCTGCGGTAGGGGCAGGCCTTGCGCCTGCCCGCCAGGGCGACCGCAAGGGTTCGCCCCTACCTTCTGAAAAGATACGATGATTCGTTAGTTCTGATGGCCCTTGCCAACGGGCCAGGAAATTCTACCCTAAATCACCGGCCGGCGCAAATGCCTTATTCATCCCCCCAATCGAGACCCGCGCAACTTGGGATCGAGCGCATCGCGGAAGGCGTCGCCGATGAGGTTCCAGCCGAGCGCAAAGAGCAGCAACGCCGCGCCTGGAAACACCACGATATACCAAAACTTGAATAGATTCGGGATCCAGTTACGGGCATAGCTGAGCAGTTGCCCCCAGTCGGCATAGCCCTCCTGGGCACCCAGGCCCAGAAAGCTGAGCGCGGCAAAGGTGAGCACATTGACGCCGATGTTCAGCGAAGCATACACCAGCAGCGAATACATCGCGTTGGGTAACACGTGGCGAATCAACACCCGCCAGCCGGGCACCCCGACGGCGTGCGCGGCGAGCACAAAGTCGCGCTCCTTCACCGTCAGCACGTCACCGCGAATCAGACGTGCATAAGAGGGCCAGCCGAAGGCGGTCAATGCCATCATGCCGGTATAGAGGCCGTTGTGTATCTTGGCCGCCAGGACAGTCGCCAGGACCAGCGCGGCCAGCAGGAATGGGAAGGCCAAAAAGATCTCGACGATGCGCTGGGTGATTTCATCCAGCCAACCACCCACGTAGGCCGCAATGGCTCCCAAAATTCCCCCGATCAGCACCGTGACTGCGGTCACAGCAATCCCAATCTCGAAGGCGGTGATCGTCCCCCAGACGACACCGTAATAGAGGTCGTATTGTCCCTGGGTAGTCCCAAACGGATGCTGGGCATCGGGGGGGCGAGGCTCGGCCTGGAATCCATCACGGGGGATATGGAAAGGTTGTGAGGGGATGGCCGGCGGCGCGAGCACCGGCGCCAGGGCGGCGACAGCCACAAAGCCAAATACGATCAGGATGCCGGCGACCGACACCGGATTGCGCAGCAAAGTCCTGATCCAGTCCGGTGTACGCGATCTGGGGCGAAGCATGCCCGCAGCATCCATATGTGAAAACGGTTGGTCTACAACTGCCATTCCCTCTTCCTTTCCCTTTCATCCACAGCGCGATACATTAGCTACGCTAGGCGGATACGTGGATCCAGATAAGCATACAAAATGTCTACCGTGAGATCGGCCAGAATCAACACCGCCCCGGCGAGGAGCGTGATGCCCAACACAGAGACCGCATCCAAACTGAGCGCGGCTTTGGCAGACCACCAGCCCATCCCGTGGAAATTGAACACGGTCTCAGTAATCACCACGCCATTGAGCAAGCCCGCCAAAAGCAAACCGCCGACGGTCACCACAGGGATCATCGCGTTTGGCCGGGCGTGGCGATTGATGACAAAGCGTTCGGAGAGGCCCTTGGCACGGGCCACGGTGATGTACTCCTGGCGGATGACGTCCAGCATGGAGGAGCGCATGACACGCAGCATCAGCGCCCAGTCCAGATAGGCCAGCGTGAGCACCGGCAGTAACAGGTGGCGTAGGGCATCCAGGAAGATGTCCGGCCGCCCATTGAGCAGCGCATCCAGTGTGTACATGCCGGTATAATTGTGAAACTGAGATGAATAGACGATCGCTGACGCCCAATCCGAGAGCCGGCCGGGCGGAAACCAGTCCAGAGCTGCATAAAAGATCATCAGCATGATCAGCCCAAATACGAAAGAGGGGAAAGAATAGCCGATAATGCTGAACACGCGAGCGACGTGATCCACGAAGTGATCGTGATGCAGTGCCGCCTGGAGCCCCAGCCAGATGCCGATGACGACAATCGGGACGAAACTCCACAGGGACAGTTCAAGCGTGGCCGGGAAGTATAATTTAATGGCGCTCAGCACCGGCATTTGAGCCGTCGTCGACCAGCCCAGGTTGCCGTGGACAACGCGGTCCAGCCAGTGCAGATACTGCACGTAAATGGGCTGATCCAGGCCATACTTTCGAATGATCTCGGCCAGGGCGCTGGGGTTCTTGGGGGGACTGGTGACGTACAAGGTTGCGCGCTCGATGGGATCAAGCACCTGCAGCATGGCAAAGATTAGCACGCTCAGGCCGAGCATAACTATCGGTAAAATCAACAAACGGCGAATGATATAGCGAAACATTAGGATTTACCCTGTATGTTCGCCATCGGGCGGATGAGAACTCATCCGCCCGATGGCATTCTAAGGAGGAGAAGATGTCAATCACCTTTTGAGAGAACGTAGAAGTAAGAGCCGGTTTCAGGTGAGCCAGGGTAGATCGGGTTGTAATACCAACCGTTCACCCACATCTGTTCGTAGTGGCGACCCACGCGCTGTACGACAAAGATGTCCAGGGCGTTCTCATAAGCTATGTTCTGCAGTTGCTGGTAGATCTTGGCGCGCGCTTGCGTGTCGGCCGTCTGAACACCTTCCGCGATGAGCTTGTCCATCTGCGCTTGTACGTCCTGCGGGAAGTGCTGCGTGCCCCCATAGGTGCCACCGCTGACCAGGTAAGGTCCCACCCAATCCTGTGGGTCGTGATAGTCTTCCTGCCAGCCGAGCATGAATAGCGGCATACGGCCAGCTACCTGGTCCTTCAAGAACACCGGGAAAGGCTCGTCCACCACCGAAAGCTTGAACTTGGGGTTGACCTTGGCCAGGTCAGCCTGCAAGATTTCGCCGGCTGAGTGACGCTGATCGTTGCCGGTGTTGTAAGTATACTGCATGTAGAAGCCGACATCCCACAGCGACTTGCCATCCGGAGATTTGAGGGTTGAGGCTTTGAACTCTTCCTCACACTTGGCAGGGTCGTAGGAGTAATGAGCCTGGCTGGGATCGAAGCCCAGCTCACCATCGATGATGGGGCCGAGGGCCTGCTCGGCATCACCATTCCAGACCTGTTGGATGTAGGTCTTCCAGTCGAAGCAGTAGTTGAAGGCCGTGCGGACGTGGATATCGGAGAAGAAATCGGCCGGGATGCCATTCCCGTCAAGCACACCGGAGCCCAGCCTGTTGTTACCGCCGGTCGTGTTTACGTCCTCGTTGAAGAAGATCGTGTCTGCAATGACCGTTGGCAG
>JAHELX010000387.1 GCA_024643945.1 Anaerolineales bacterium | reverse complement strand
ATCGCCGGTATATCGGTGGGATATCCGGTCGATTCTGAGGCGCGCAAGCCAGCGCCGCCCCGCCCCAGTATTTCAGATCCGCACTACGTTCAGTGGCGCGACCAAGAGGCAACTCTGGATGAGTACATAGTACTTGTCGTCTCTCAGGACAAGGTAGAAGATCAAAGCACTTTGGGGGGTAGATGAGCCATCCCGGGAGAGAACGCTCACTCCTGGCGGAAAGTCTGCAGCGTCTCCAGATAGTATTCCGGCAGGCCAATATCGTAACGTTGTCCCTCCATAATCAATCCCAGGAACCCATCCTCCTGCCGCAGGCGATCCAGCGCTGATGTGAGCTGAAATTCGCCCCGTTCACGCACGTTGTTCGTGATATGCTCTTCCAGATAGGCGAACAACTGCGGTTTGATGATGTACTGCCCAAATACTGTCAGATACTCATCCTCTGGCAGTCCGGGCATACGCAGGTTGTTTCTCGCGTAATCCACCGTCGGTTTTTCGGCGAACTCGGTGACATTCAGCAGCCGGTTATCCTCGATCCATACTCCCGTCGCTGTCCCGAAGTTGGCGATCTGATCTTCCGGGGTACGGCGCAAGCCCAGCACGCTGATCCCGTGTTGGTTGTAGGCCTCAATTAACTGCCGCGCGCATGACTGCTCACCATCAGATCGGTAGAGATGATCGCCCAGCATCAGCAGGAAGGGCGCGTTGCCAGTCGCCTCTCGCGCACAATAAACGGCATGGCCAAAGCCCTCTTGGACCCGCTGGATCACAAATGATACACGCCGACCTATTTCCAGGATGCGTTGTGCGTATTCCTGGAAGTGACGTGACAGTTTATTGTAGTTCTCGATTGGAATCTGCATATTAAAGAATGACTCAAAAGCCTCCAGATCGTGCTCTTGCACGATGATGATGACCTCGTCTAGCCCGGCCTCAAGCGCTTCCTCGACAATCAGCAGAATAGCGGGCTTGGCAATCCCGTCGCGGTCGATGATGGGAAACAACTCCTTCTTGGTCGCCTTGGTGGCCGGGAAAAGCCGCGTTCCGAAGCCTGCCGCCGGGATTACGGCCTTGCGTACTTTCGGCCCGGTGCGCAAGGTCAGCGTGAGGCAGGGCATCTTCAGGTCACGTTCGATGATTTCAATCACGGCTTGCTGATCGGCCTCGCTGCGCGCGATGAACTGCGCCGTGCCATCGCCCTGAGAGCCGACGCCCTTCCCGCCCCAGATGTGAGGCTTGAGGGGCGCGTAGTTTAAGACGCGGTGCAGCACCGGAGCAGTCAGTTCTTCCGGGCAAGCTGTCGTTACGTAGCGGTCAAAGAACGCCTGTGCCTCGACCATCAGGGCTCCCAGCCGTTCCGCATCCCCCGCCTGGAGCGTCTCAATGGCTTGATGCACCATACGCTTGTTGATCGGCCCCAACAGTTCTTGCACGCCCTGCTCGATCTCATTCTCGGCAAAGGGATAGCTCCGGTTCAGCCGGGCCAGAATCTCCATCGTATCCTTTTGAGCCTGCAAGTCCACGATCACAAAATACATATCATTGGGGGCCTGTAACTCCGTCACGTCCAGATGGTCACCGTCAAAGGTCATCAGCACGGGCCGGTTGCCAAACGCACAACCCTGATCCATACGTCCGCAGCGTGAGGGCGTCGTGATCTCACCCTGGTAGGCCAGCTCCATCTCCCCCCGGGTGGTCATTTTCAGATCATAGACGCGGTTAAAGGCGCGTGCTGCTAAGACGCAGATCGCGGCGCTGGATGAAAGTCCCTTCTTCATCGGTAGATCGGTCTTGTAATTGTCGATTACCAGGCCGCGCACGTGGTAATGAGTCAAGATCTGATACGCGACCCCGGCGATGTAGCTCCAGAAACCGCCGCGCTGAGCCTCCTCCAACAGCGCTTTGGGCTCCATTGGGATCTCGTAAGGGCCGTGCTTCTCGCCATCGGGCGTGGTCGAGGTCAATACCAGAGCCGTCGGATGGGGCTTGACCTCAGCATAGATACCCTGATCGGTCCCCGTAATCAGCGTGTAGCCCTTCTCAACTTCTGCATTGATACGCCGGTATCCTCCGGCCCAGTCAGAGTGTTCACCAAATAGGCAGATACGCCCGGGAACGAAGATCTTCATGGCTGCCTCCTTGTATAATCAGTGCTTGAGAATTCAGGCATAGAGGATGTCTTTAGATGCCGGGATCGGGCTTGGGGGGCACCCTTTCCGAGGGCTCTACAGATTGTGCCTATCCCGACTTATTGAGTAAAACTCTTCACGGGTTCAGCGCGTGTGTCGTCTCTGCGAGAGGATGAGCCAACCCATCGCTGCGAAGCTCACGACCATTGCCACTGCCCCCACCTCGCGCCGCAGCCACCTGGTGGGCTGACTCTCGACGATGAAGCCGTCAATCACCGGACCATGCCCACGCTCTGCGTCCAAGCGCGCGATGATATGTACATCATGTTCACCTTGGGACAGCCCTCGCGCGACCGGGATCCGAGCTCCAAAGGTGATATCGGGCGCATCCAATGATACCATTGCCGCTGGGCTTCCATCAACTGTCACCTCCAACTGGCCGGCACCGGGCTGGCGAGTTACTACCAGCCACAAGTCGCTGCCGTCAAAGGTGAAGCTAACGCGTGCATCGTCGGTCAACGCCTGGCGGTAAGCGCCCAGCATCGCCCGTTCGTCTTTCACCCTTTGCCAACCGCCCTCATTGGCATCTGTACATGTGCCTGTCGTGGGGCATGCGTAGGCCACAGCCCAGTGATCCTCCTGGTGATAACCGCGATACATCACCGGCGGCAGGTGAGCGGCGTCGCTCAAAGCTCGGTATACCGGTTGCGGGGTGAAATCGGGCTCCAGCAGGCGGAAATAATACTGGGGGTTCTTATCCCGCTCCCGGTCGTCGGCCTGCTTCAAGAACCAATAGTTGGCCACCCCTAGCCAGGGCCACTCCGACTGCAGGCGATGATAAGCCAGCACCGCGTAGCGGGCCTGCTGCGCCTCGGTTACCTGCCCATAGGGAGCATCTGAAGACCAGTCGGGTGGCAGCGCGTTCCATGCCATCTCTGAGAGCCAGATGGGCTTATGGGCGTCGCCGTTGCGCACCATCACATCGCGGATATAAAGTGGGCGCGAGAAGTTGAGCACCCGGGGTTGCATGCGCCGGTCGTAAGGTCCGGACCAGAGGCCATAGCCCTGCATAGCCAGCACGTCGAAATAGGGCGCGGCGCCGGCATCATACATTTGCTGTAAAAAGAGGACGTCGGTCAGGCCGTGGGGGTAGCGATCCAGTTCGATCGTTGCTGCCAGCGCACCGGCGATGATCACCACATCGGGGTCTACTGCCTTGGCTCGGGTGTAGCCCACCTTGAGCAGTTCCACATATTTCGCTGCGTCTACCGGCTGCTCGCCCCACTCCGGGTAGATGTTGGGCTCGTTCCATATCTGGTAATAATGGATCCGCCCTTTGTAGCGGCGGACGACCGTCTCCACAAAATCGCCGTAGGCGTCCAGGTCGTCGGGAGGAGCAAAAGTGCCCGCCTCGTCACCCGCTGCCCGGCTCCAGGCCGGGGGGTTGCTGAGCCGGGCGATGATCTCGATACCGTAAGCTTCGGCCAGATCCACAATTTGGTCGTATTTCTCCCAGGAGGAGCGCGGCGGATCGTGGCGCCGGTCCACAAAATCACCCGGGCCGTGAATTTCGATGTCCTCCCAGGGAAACTCCTGCCGAATCCAGTGAAAGCCGGCGTTGGCTACCATTTCCATCGCCAGACGGCGCTTGTGCGGATCGGCTTCGTTTTGCAGAAAGGTGTTCACGCCAAAGGGATTGACGCCGGCGTGAGCGACTGGCACGTCATTCGCCAATTGTAATGGGGGACGGACCAAATTGAATGCCAGTTGGGTCACCCCCGTAGTCTGGGGTAAGGGCTGCTCCTCGCCAGTCAGGTAGAAAAGAACCCGCGAGGCGGCGGGCCAGACTGCGAGACCCAGAGCAACTGCCAGCAAAGTAATGGAAGGCCAAAGGAAGGGCAGCAGGCGCCATGTGGGTTGCGCTTTCATAAGCTAGATTATACTCGGCCTGGCTACACCCGTCGAATCGGGGGGTGCGTTCAGATTTCGGGGCGAACCCTCCCGGAGCAAAGCCCCCCCACGGGGCAGGTTTTGACTGAACAAGCTGCGATTTTTAGCAGCAACCTGCCCCGTGGGGGGCTTTCCCCTGTGCAGGGGACCATTGGGCGCTCCGGGAGGGTGTGTCGCCCCCAAAAATGAACGCATCCGAATCGGGCCGGGCTCTCGGGGCGGTGGGCAATTCCCTGTTAGCCAAATCTATCTGCAACCTTTTCCCCTCCACGGTGTTTCAAGCAATTGACAACATACGGTTTGAAGGTTATCATTGCGACCTGCGACGTACTCTAAGAATGGAAATGGGAGACGTATAGTGGCCACGGGTAACATGACTCTTTCGGGTTGGGCTTTGATTTTAGGCGCATCGAGTGGTTTTGGTGCGGCGACCAGCCAGGCGCTGGCGCAAGCGGGTATGGACATTGTAGGGGTTCACCTGGACCTTAAGGCGACGCTGCCTCGCGCCGAGGCGGTGCGGGCCAACGTGGAAGCGGTCGGGCGCAAGGCGCTTTTCATGAACATGAACGCTGCTGATGCGGACAAGCGTGCTGAGGCGATGGAACAAATGAAGGCAGAGGGCGTAAAAGTAAAAGTGATGCTCCACTCGCTGGCCTTCGGCGCTCTCAAGCCCATGGTCGCCGCTACGCGCGAAGAGAGCCTGAGCCAGAAGCAGATTGAGATGACGCTGGATGTGATGGCCAACAGCCTGGTTTACTGGGTGCAAGATCTGGCATGGGCCGATCTCTTCGCCGACGATGCCCGTATTTTCTCGATGACCAGCGAGGGCAATCAACGGGTCATGCCGGCCTATGGCGCGGTGAGTGCTGCCAAAGCGGCTCTGGAGAGCCACACCCGCCAGTTAGCGATGGAGTTGGCCCCACGTAACATTAAGGTCAACGCTGTACAGGCGGGCGTCACCGATACGCCGGCACTGCGTATGATCCCCGGCCACGAGCAGATGATCGAGGCAACCCTGCGCCGCAATCCCTATCACCGCATGACTCGACCCGAGGATGTGGCCCAGGCTATCGTCGCCTTCTCCCGGCCTGAGCTGGCCTGGATGACGGGTAACGTCATCCGTGTAGATGGCGGCGAGTTTATCGTTCCTTAGACGCAGTACACAAATCCAACAGGAGGCATCCGTGTCGCCTACCAGAACTTACAACTCGATCGTATTGGTCAAACAAGTGCCCGACACGCATCACATCACCGGCGATGTGATGAAAGAGGACGGCACCATGAACCGCTCGGCGTTGCCGGCCATTTTCAACCCGGAGGACTTGAACGCGCTGGAAATGGCCCTCCAGGTGCGGGAGCGATATGGCGGCCAGGTCACCGTCCTGACGATGGGGCCACCGACGGCGGCCGAGGTGCTGCGTGACGCCCTATACCGGGGCGCGGACCGGGTGATTCTGCTTAGCGACAGGAAATTCGCTGGCGCGGATACGCTGGCCACTTCTTACACGCTCAGGTGTGCCATTGAAAAGTTAGGCGACTTTGACCTGATCTTTTGCGGCCGGCAGGCGATTGATGGCGATACCGCCCAGGTCGGCCCCCAGACGGCGGAAAAGCTGGGCATCCCCCAGATCACTTATGCGGAGTCAATCGTTAGCCTGGAGGGGGACGAAATTCTCGTGGAAAGGGCGTTTTCTATGGGAAAGGAATGGGTGAAATGCTCACTCCCATGCCTTCTGACGGTGGTTGCGTCGTCCAATCGGCCACGCCCTCCTTCTGCTCGCAAGCGGATCGAATACAAGCTGGCTGCCACCCCACTTGAATATCGGGCGCTGTTGAAAAAATGGCCGGAGTTCGAGCCCGAGGAGGCATTGGATGCTTACCTGGCGGCGCGTAATCTGAAGATACCTGTCTGGACGGCAGCCGACATCGGAGCTGACGAGGATAAGCTCGGCCTGGCTGGTTCGCCCACCCAGGTTTACAAGGTCAATTTCGTCGTGCTGGAGACGACAGAAAGCAAAGAA
The DNA here is from genome assembly GCA_024643945.1 of Anaerolineales bacterium. The sequence goes on along the minus strand of JAHELX010000387.1, from coordinate 28 downwards.
GTGCCGGCCGATCAAGAAGGAATTGCCG
>JAHELX010000386.1 GCA_024643945.1 Anaerolineales bacterium | reverse complement strand
CACAGTAAGCAATGATCTTGTCCATCAGATTTTCTCCTTTATTGATATTGAAGTACACTGGCTGGCTTGTTTCCCCATTGGTTGATACTGATCCTATCCTCAACGCATATGGTATGTTGTTTGGCTCCCATCGCCCCCTCTTTTGGATAACCCAGCGCCAGGTAACAAGGCACCTCATGATCCGAAGGAATGTTCAAGACCGTCCGCATATTTGCACTTTCCGCAGGAAAAGGAATGCGCATCACACCAAAGACACCTTCAGAAGCCGCAGCTAGAAGAATGTTCTCGATACAACACCATATCGACGCAAATCTGTTGAGGCTGGACAGATCTTTCGGTTTAAGAAGTGGTTGTGGTTGGTAAAAGCAAGGGATGATCAAGACCCCGGCCGTTAGAATCATATCTATCTGTTTGGGGATCCCGTCCAGGTACATCTCCCGTTGCAGAGCGTCTTCCAGCCCCCATCTATCAATGATGGCTTTGGCACCTGCCTTAGAAACACGTTTGATCCCTTTCACCAGAGCCTTTCTCGTTTCAACATCGTTGACAATGATGAACTCCCACTTTCGCATGTGATCGTTTGAAGGGGCACTCAAGCCGGCCCCCAAGATTTTCCTGACGATTTCGTGCTCTACCGGTTTATCCTGAAAATCACGAATTGTCCTTCTGGCCGCAATCGCCTCATGGATGTTCATTCTTGCACCTGCCTAAATCATAGATTGTAATCATCGGGCACGTGGAAGCGAGGATCGTCCTCGTAGGTGGCCCGTATCTCAGCGAAGGCTTCATCACCGGCCAGGGTGAGCCCGGCGATGCGATCCATCAGCTCGGATTCCATATTTCGCTCATCGGCCAGGAATCCCCAACCGCCATCCCAGGGCAAAATCTCCACCTTATTGAGCGCCAAAAAGTCCCGGATCAGGTCGCCGCGCACGAACCAGATGCCGTGCCATTCAAAGATGCCGAACCTGTCTGGGTCGGCCTCGCCCGCGCGGCACATCAGCCAGGCTTCCCCGCCGGTCACGAATTGGCCTGGGGGCATGTCCAGCGGGTCAAACTGGATGCTAAGCGTCTCACGCTGGAATGTATCGAGCTGGGCATCCACCATCACCCAACGTTGCTCGTCTGCCTTCCAGTACTCGCAAACCCAGTGATCCTCGTAGTGATCAGGTAGGAAGTAAGTGCCAAACCCGCATCGCGCTCGAGCAGGCACGCCTTGATGACGCAGCATGGCGCACAGCAGCGTGGAAAAGTCACGACAGTTACCCACCAGTTTCTTTTCCAGCGGACGGTCTGCGGTCAGGGGAGCTCCGTCCAATGCCTGGACGCGCTTCAACTTGTGTGAAACACTGCGGATATTGACCTCTTGCTTCCGCTCCTCTGAAAGCGTCACGCCATACCGTTCGGCCCAAAAGATGTGGATGACGAGCCCTTGCACCACCCTGACGAGCTCCGATATTTCGGTGGGCAGCTCATCCAATAGAGGGGTATACTCCCTGGCATCGGTCATCCGGCCTGGAAAGGCATAATAAACGAGTGGATTCGTATTCAACGTTTGATAGCTCCTTCTTTCGTGCATAATGCCACCTCTGATCTCCGCCGCCGATTGACCGGCCCGGACAACACCTGCTTCAACCAACACCTGCGCAAACAGCGACTGCCGCCTCTTCGAAGGGAATGAATGAAAGCATCTCCTTTAAGAATTGCCCGGTATAGCTCTCACTCACTTGCGCTATCTCCTCCGGCGTCCCCTGGGCGACGATGTGACCGCCCTCGTCACCACCTTCCGGCCCCAGATCGACGATCCAGTCCGCGGTCTTGATCACGTCCAGATTGTGTTCGATGACGATGACCGTGTTGCCGGCGTCGGTCAGGCGGTGGAGCACGTCTAGCAGCTTCTGGATATCGGCGAAGTGCAGGCCAGTGGTCGGCTCGTCCAGGATGTAGACGGTGTCGCCGGTGGCGACGCGAGCCAACTCCTTGGCCAGCTTGACCCGCTGCGCCTCGCCGCCGGAAAGGGTGGTGGCGCTCTGCCCCAGCTTGACGTAGCCCAATCCCACGTCGTGTAAGGTCTGCAAAATGCGCTTCACTTTGGGGACGTTGGCGAAGAATTCCAGCGCCTCCTCTACATCCATGTCCAGCACCTGGGCGATGTTCATCCCCTTGTAGCGGATCTGCAGCGTCTCCCGATTGAAGCGCTCCCCCTTGCACACGTTACACGTCACCCACACGTCGGGCAGAAAGTGCATCTCCACTTTCTTCTGGCCATGACCCTGGCACGCCTCGCAGCGACCGCCCTTGACGTTGAAGCTGAACCGGCCTGGCTTGTAACCGCGTGCCCTGGCCTCGGGCGTGAGAGCGAACAACTCACGGATGTGGGTCATCACCTGGACGTAAGTAGCCGGATTGGAGCGGGGCGTGCGCCCGATAGGATCCTGGGTGATGTTGATTACCTTGTCCACATGCTCCAGTCCCTCGACGTGATCGTGGACGCCGGGTTTCTGCTCCGCGTTGTGCAGCGCTGCGGCCAGCGCCGGGTGGAGTGTCTGCGCCACCAGCGACGACTTGCCGCTACCCGAGACGCCGGTGACGCAGGTAAACAAGCCCAGCGGGAAGCGCACCGTCAGGTCCTTGAGGTTGTTCTGCCGTGCACCGAGCACGGTGAGCCATTTTCCGTTGACCGGGCGCCGCTGGCCGTTGGGCGAGGTCACCTCCAGATCCTTGCGCAGGTAGCGCCCGGTCAACGACTCAGGGTTCTGTATAATCGCCTGGAGCGGTCCAGCGGCCACTATCCATCCACCGTTGATGCCCGCCCCAGGCCCCAGGTCCACGATCCAGTCGGCGGTGCGCATAGTCTCCTCGTCGTGCTCCACGACGACGACCGTGTTGCCCATGTCACGCAGCCGCTCCAGCGTGTCCAGCAGGCGACGGTTGTCGCGCTGGTGCAGGCCGATGCTGGGCTCGTCCAGGACGTAAAGCACACCCACCAGCCCGCAACCGATCTGGCTGGCCAGCCGGATCCGCTGCCCTTCGCCGCCGGAGAGCGTTGGCGCGGGACGGTCGAGCGTCAGGTAGTACAGTCCCACGTTCATCAGGAACCTGAGACGTTCACCGATCTCTTTCAACACCTCTCCGGCGATCTCCAACTGCTCCGAGGACATCTCCGCCCCCAGTTCCTGGACCCATTGGAGTGCCTCGCCAATGCTCCACGCCGTCACCTGGTTGATCGTCCGCCCGCCCACGGTGACTGCCGCGCTCTCCGGGCGCAGTCGCCGGCCATGACAGGTGGGACAAGTCTGTTGGCTCATGAAGTTGGCGTACCACTTGCGCATGTCTTCTGACTTTGTCTGCCGATAGCGGCGGCGAATCGACGGCACGATCCCCTCGAATTTTCCTTCATGCTGACCGGTGCCGTGTTCCCCTTCCCATCGCCAGATCACCTTGACGCCGCCATACAGGATGGCCTCCTGGCATTCCTTCGAAAGGTCACGCCACGGCGTATCCATATCTTGACCAAACTGTTCGACGATCTGCTGCGCTGTTCTGTAAAAATGGCTGGATGTTTTCTTACCCAGTTCGCCCCAGGTACGGACGCCGCCATCGTGTAACGTCTTGTCCGGGTCCACGAACCGGCCAGGGTCGAACTCAAACTTGGTGCCCAGGCCATTACAATCGGGGCACATCCCCACCGGCGAGTTGAAGCTGAACATGGCAGGGGTCAGTTCCGGGAAGCTCAGCCCGCACACCGGGCAAGCGTTCTGCTCCGAGAGCAGCCACTCGTCGCCATCCTCCCGGTCAATGATGAGCAGGCCATCGCCCGCGCGCAAGGCGGTCTCAACGGAGTCGGTGAGGCGAGAAAGATAGTCGGGTGGCAGATTGGATGGCTGGGGAATTGGAGGGTTGGGAGATTGGGGGTTGGTGATTTCATCCTCCTCATCTTCCCGCCTTCCAGGTACGATAAGTCGATCCACCACTAACTGTATGTTGTGCTTCTTCTTTTTGTCCAGGACGATCTCCTCGCTCAGGTCTCGCACCTCGCCGTCTACCCGCACGCGAGAGAAGCCCTCGGCGCGGGCCTGGCCAAACGCGTCCTGGAAGGTGCCCTTGCGGTTGCGAGCCAGTGGGGCCAGCACCTGGAAGCGCGTGCCGGGCGGGAGCGTCGCCACCTGCTCCACGATCTCCTGGGCCGACTGGGCATGCACCTCGCGCCCGCACTGCGGGCAGTGTGGCGTGCCCACATTGGCGAAGAGCACCCGCAGATAGTCGTAGATCTCGGTCACCGTCGCCACCGTCGAGCGCGGGTTCTTGCTCACCGCCTTCTGCTCGATAGCAATCGCCGGGCTGAGACCACCGATGAAGTCCACCTTGGGTTTTTCCATCTGGCCGATGAACTGGCGGGCGTAGGCGGAGAGAGACTCGACGTAGCGGCGCTGGCCCTCGGCATAGAGAGTGTCGAAAGCCAGCGATGACTTGCCACTGCCGGAGACGCCGGTGATCACTACCAGCTTGAAGCGCGGCAGTGTCACATCTATTTTCTTCAGGTTGTGTTCCTTGGCTCCACGGATAATGATCTGGTCATAGTACATGATGGAGATTACACCTCTGGCCTTTCTGCTGTGACATTCCAAGTATAGCATTAATACTTGTCAAAATACGTCATATTTTCGCCCGGAAATGCCATTAAATTAGAAAATTTGTTCGGTTCTATAATAGGGGGATTTGCTTCCGGTTGCTTGCGAAGAGTAGATATGCTATACTGACTCGCTGTTGCATAAGTGGCGTATCCTGGCTTCTCAGCATTCACGCTCTTGTCTAATAGCCTCACCTGGAGGACTCCTGTGGCCAACGATCAGAAATTTGAAGAAAAGTACCTGGACGTTTTGCAAAACATCGAGTCGGGAATCGTGAGAATCTATCGCCAGCGTCCCGAACTGACCGACTGGGATACAATGGACGCCGTCGAGGCTCTCATTCGCCACTACACGGCCGAGGCGCGGAATAGACCCCCTCCAACTATCCATCTATCAGAGCTAACACAACTCGTCTTCGACTCGGTAAAGGCTATGTGCGAATGGCGATTAGGACGGGAGCACCTCCTCGACCAGGATGACCGGCCGCTTGACCTGGATCTGGAGCCCAAGACAGTGGACGAAATCATCGCATGCTTGAAACGCATCCGAAGATCCATCCAGTTTTGGCAGAAAAAAGGTGGACAGCAGGGCTACCTGACCTTCATCAGTGAGTTCGTCAAGTAACTGGAGTTTGGCAAAACTTGAACGCCTCTTCTAATCAGGCAACGACCCTTTACCAGATTGTCCAGGGCCGGCGTTCGATCCGCCGCTACGCCGAACGGCCGGTTGGCCAGGCCATCGTCAAGCGGCTATTAACGGCAGCCACCTGGGCGCCATCAGCTCATAATCGGCAGCCGTGGCGCTTCGCGGTAATAGAGGATGACGAGGCGAAGGAGCGCCTGGCGGAGGCAATGAACGTTGTTCTGCGCGCCGACCTGGCCGCCGACGGCTTGCCCCCCGACCAGATCGCGGCCCAGGCCGCCCGCCGCCGGGCACGGCTGACCCGCGCTCCCATCCTCATCCTGCTCTGTATGACGATGCTCGACATGGACGATTATCCCGACGAGAAGCGCCGCCACGCCGAGTGGACTATGGCGACGCAAAGCGTAGCCCTGGCCGGTCAAAATCTGCTGCTGGCCGCCCACGCCGAGGGATTGGGCGCCTGCTGGCTGTGCGCCCCCCTCTTCTGTCCCGAGGTCGTCCGGGACACCCTGGGTCTACCTCAGGATTGGGAGCCGCAGGCTTTCATCAGCCTGGGCTGGCCGGACGAATCGCGGCAAAAGGAACGCGAGTCGCTGGACACACGCGTGAAATTCGTGAGGTGACCGCAGGCACGGCCAACGACCTTCGAGCGTTGATGTATCCAGCCAAACGGCGGTCTACGGTCGGCCGTCAGCGATTAGCTAAAGGAAGTTCTTCATGAAAATTGGGGCTATGAATCACCCAGCGCGCGACCCGATTGACGAAATCGAGTGGTTTGGCCAGCACGGTTTCGACTTCGTGGACCTGACCCTGGAGCCTCCAGCGGCCGATCCGGCTGACCTGGATATTGAAGGCATACGGGCGG
>JAHELX010000385.1 GCA_024643945.1 Anaerolineales bacterium | reverse complement strand
TATTGTGCTGCAAGGCGCGGTGACAGGGGGAATCAGGTTTGAGCACCCAGGCATGGGGAGCGCTGTAATCGCAGTCGGACCAGCCTTCGGGCAGGATGGGCACATCGGACTCCAGAATAGACACAGCGTGCCCTTCCGGTAGGGAGATGGTGATGGAGCCACCCCCTTCGGCGTCAGTGCCCGCGTTGCTGGCCCACACCTCGACATCGAAAGGCTGGCCGGGATATTCCAACCCAGGGGGAATATTAATGTCGTCAATAGAGGGGATAGGCCCGTCGGCTCGAGCCCGGATGGCGGCCCCATGTATCAGCAAAACCGGCAGAAGCAGAGTGACCGCATATATAGTAAGGTGGTGCAGCATTGAGCGTGCAAGCGGCTGGTGACATTTCCGTATATTCTGTCTCATGGCAGGTCACCTCGACTTACCACACGAAGAACCGCAAACGTATTCTGCAAAACTTTACCTGGTAACTTCAAAGCTGAGCTCGGTCAGTTTCTGTTCGTCCAGGTAGGAGGATGGGCAGGTTGTCGGGGATCAACTCCAGCACCCCGGCAGTAGGGTTGATAAGATAGACCAGACAGATGGTGTCCAGGACAAGACTCCCGATCGGCAGCTCTGCCCGCCGGTCAACGGCTGCCGCTGCCTCGGCCATTATGTCCTCCGGTGCAAGGGGTGCCCCGCAGTCGGCGCAGAACTCGGCCCCGTGCCGGTTTTGGGCGACACATCGGCTACAATATACTGCCATAGAAGACCTCCTTTCCGTTCTGCTTTGTGACAACTCGTGCAAAGATGTCGGCTTCGCCAGGCGGATGGCAGTGGCTGTCCCGCCAATATTGTCCCAGAAGACCTTCGGCCGAGCAACTGCGTTATTTGGGCAACCAGGAAGGGTATTGTTCATCGACGTCATTCTGTGTTATATTCCGTAAATTAGTCCCATCGGCTGCAATTACGTAGACGTCTTTATCGCCATCGAGGTCAGAATGAAAGGCGATGAATCTACCATCTGGGGACCAAGACGGATCTAAGTCCTCAGCGTCGTTTTCTGTGATAGGGTTCTGATGCGAACCATCAATGTCCATGACGTAGATGTCTCGATCCCCATCGCGCATGGCAGAAAAAGCAATCTGTTTCCCATCGGGAGAAAAGTCTGGAGAATAATCCTCGCCTGGATCGTCTGTTAAACGAACTACATTCGACCCGTCGGCATCCATTAAGAAAATATCCCAGTTTCCCGTTCGTTTAGACATAAAGACTATCTTTTGGTCATCGGGTGAGAAAGAAGGAGCCCAATCCTCTGCAGGATCATCGGTCAATTGGCGAACATCGTTCCCACCTGAATCCATAACAAAAACATCATAGTTACCGGTTCGGTTAGAAAAGAACAGCAACTGCTCGCCCGTCGAAGACCACATGGGAATCCAGTCTTCGGCGGGATTGTTGGTAATATTTACAGGATCTGAACCATCTTTGTTCATTACGTATATCTCCCAGTTTCCACCTCGGTTACTACTAAACGCAATTCTCTCTCCATTGGGAGACCAGGAGGCCCATCCATCGGTTCTAGGGGAATTCGTTAAACGCTCTAATTGGTTAGTGTCCAAGTCCAATTGATACACTTCATAGTTGCCATCATTCAGCTTTGACATGAATCCCAACTTCCCGGTAATGCCGGTCGAAGTGGGCGTGGCCGTATCCGTTGGGGCAATGGGGATGGGCGTGATCATCGGCGATGCGGGCGTGGATGGAACCGGGGTAGGTGTGAATGCTGGCCGGGTTAGCGTCGGTTCCGGCTCCGCCGGGGTCGCCACCAGCTCGGGGGTGGCTTCTGCTCGCCCAAGCCCGGCACCCGGCGAGGTGGAGGGCGCCGGGGAGGTCGGTAGGCCAGTTCGACCACCATTCAGGATGCCCACTAGCCAAGCAACGGATAATATCGCCAGCAGGATGCCCGCCGCGCTCAGCCCGACCCATATCCCACTGCGCTTGGGCACCGAGGGAGGCGCCGGTAGAAGCATGCTGGGAGCATCCAAGGCCTGCAAGAACTCAGCCACGCTCTGGTAGCGGGCGGCCGGGTTGGTCTGCGTGGCGCGCAGGATAACCGTCTCAATCTCGGGCGGTATGCCCGGCAACACCTGGCTGGGGCGCGGCAGCGGAAACGGTTGCGGCACCGGGTCATACCCGGTGACCAGTTGCAGCAACAGCACCCCCAGCCCATAGATGTCCGAGCGGGCGTCGGATTGCCCCCGGGTGCCCCATTGCTCCGGCGCGGCGTAGCCGGGGGTGCCCAGGCTCACCGTGTCGTGCGCCTGTCCCGATTTGAAAAAGCGCGCGATGCCAAAGTCAATCAGCCTGACCTGATCTTGAGCGGTCAACATCACGTTGGCCGGTTTGAGGTCGCGAAAGATGATCGGCGGGTTCTGGGCGTGCAGATAGGCCAGCACCTGGCACAACTGGCGCACGATGTCCAGCGCCCGCCCCAGGGGCAGACGCCCGCCCGGCGCGTTGTCCAGCACCGCCTCCAAGGTCTGGCCGGGCACGTAATCCATGACCAGGTAGAGGTTGCCGCCCTCGGCGAAGAAGTCGGTCACGCGCGTCAGGCCGGGGTGGCTCAGTAGGGACAGGATCTGCGCTTCCTGCCGGAAGGCGGCCTCCGCCCAGCCCCGGTCTTGAAATGGCACCTGCGCCAGGTTCATCTCCTTGATCGCGCGCCAGGTTCCCTCCAGGCGGTTATCCTCAGCCAGGTAGACCGCGCCCATCCCCCCGCCACCGATTTGGTGGAGGATATGATAGCGGTTCTGCAGCCACGTGCCCGGAGCCAGCATCCCTCACCTCTGTCCCTGTATGTTACCAGGCAATTTCCTGTGCCGTCTCGTTGAATAGCTCATCACCAGCCAGCAGGGTTGCCTGCCGTACTGTGGCTCCCAGCGGGAAGGGGGTATACCATCGTCCATCCTGCGAATTGCCCTCCTTGATTTGTAGAGCCTTCATGCGTAGCTGCCCCTCATAACTGTAAGCTACCCGCACCCAGGCCACCCCGGCCGGATCACGAACTGTGACCAGGAGTTCCCCACTTGCCGGATTCCATTGCCAATCCAGGATCTCGGGCGGGTCAAAGTCATCTGCCTCCAGGTGACCTTGCCACGAGAAGATGTACAGTTCAGGGGTTAACGCATGGCGATAGAGGGCGCTCAACCCATCCCCACCGGAGACGACAACCTTGATCTGAGAGGGATGCGCCGGTCCCAGGGAAAAATCCGGCCTTGCCGCCGCTTGGGTGACCGATTTCAGGCGACGCGGGTCAAAGCCCATACAACGCGCCGTGACCGCATCTACGGTGACCGGATCGGTGCCAATCACTACTGTGTTCAGGGGATAGGGACGTGGGTGGTATTGGCTCTCCTCGGCTGCTACGATCCCGTCCACAATCGCCAGGTAACGTCGCCGCCGCTTGGGGTACAGCATGCCCTGAGCGTCGGCATAAAGGAGGATGCGATTCAGGTCTGCCATCGAGCGCCAGATCGTATCATTATCCAGGTACATGCCTCGTTCGCCGGCCGCCCGGTCCGCGTCGCTGGTGTGCGCACAATCCTTGAGCGATGCCTGCTCGTAGGGGCCATCCCAGGCGGGAATAATGCCCAGCATGTTCTTCATCGCCACGGTGATTCCGCCTGAGCAATGCACCTTGGCCTTGGGCACACAGATGACCACATCGGCTTCCAAGAGCCACGGGGCGATACGGTATTGCCCCACGCCGGGGTCGCCTCGCTCCGGCATCACTTGACCGTGCGCATCGAACCATACCCGCTCAATCGCTCGTAATTCCGAAACGGCCCCCAAGTCTACCAGTGGTGTCATCTCCCGGTTGGCCTTGTTCAGGTCTTGGAGCACCACCGGAACCCCGTGCGCAGCCGCCAGATGCTCGACCATAGCCTGGATGCCGGTGGCAGCCACCAGCCGGTCGAACACGCCGGCCGCCCAGGGGCCTTCCGCCAGCAGAATGCGGCCCCGGGGCCCACAAGCCTTGTAAGCATAGTCAATGATGGGCCTTAGAAAAGCCGGATGGGTGGTCTGGCCGTTAGTCCATTCGGCGTCGTCCACCAGATTAGGCTTGATCAGGACACGGTCGCCGGGCCGGATGATGCCCCCCAGTGGATTCCACGCCACCGATTGATAGCCTTGCGGGTTCATCAGGCGCAAGGCCTCCCGTACCAACTGGTAGGCGCCGTTGTCCTGGGCCATGTCGTCCTGGGTGTGGGGATATTCGGGGTATGCTTCATCCGGATCAAAGGGCGGCGAGGCGGGATAGCCGCTTAGTAGGGGATCGCAGGCGACAAAGACATGGGCGAGCTGGCCTTCGTCGAAAAGGGGCACATCGGCAATGGGGGTAGCTGTTGGTTCAGGACTCGGCGTCAGCGATGGCTGCAGTGCCGGGGTCGGTGACGGCAACGGCGTCGGGGTGGGTGATGGCTCATCTGTCACCGAATGCGGCTGAGGTGAGGGGTTTGTCGTGCAGCCCGTCAACCACCATAGTGCTCCCTCCATTCCCATAGCCGCCACTGCCCGTAGAAAGAGCCGTCGCGAGACTTTCTGCCAGGCTCCCCCATGACTTTTCTTGTTTTCCATACTCTTTACCTCCAATCTACCAGGATGAGGGTGCCCCAGGTAGTCGGATCGCCCCACTTGCGTATCGGCGCCGTGGAGACCATCGCTTGCTGTTGAGCTGTGCTAGGGACATCGTTGTCACTCAAGTTCAGGCAAAACCCGACCGCCGTCCCGACGGTCGGACGGCCCCCGACGACCCACCAAGGAATGGCCGCTTCCAGGGTATAACCATTGCCGGATTGCTGCGCCGCTACGGCGACGGTCGTGCCTGGTTGCTCGCGGCTGGAAGGCAGCCAGATGTAAGCTTCAGGGGCGAGCGAGTCAAAGTCGCCAGCGGAAAGGCCCACCTGCCCGTCGTCGCTGCTCAGTTCTGAATCGTTAAAGTCGCTCAACAGGTCGCGATCTACCTGTAACTCGACGTCATCCCCCTTGTAAAGCAACCGGCCACTCTCGATCTGAACATGGACATCGTCGGTAACCTGGACGCCCAGGTAGAGGTTATCAGTATCCCACCCAATATAGAAGCGCCCATAGAGATCCGTTGAACCGTTCAGGCTCGCCTCCGGGTCGTGGACCGCGTAGGGAACATCATACTGGTGGCCGGCCCACTCACCCAACCGGCCGTCAATCGCAGGCAGTGTTTCAACTCGATAGGCAAAGATGACGTCACCGTTGCCCTTACGATGGCGCACGGTTCTCAGCAAAGCCTCTTCCCGCTCGGCCAAGGAAAGGGACACAGTAGCAGTGGGGGACGGCGCTTCCTTCGGGGACCTCTCCGGCATCGGCGGTAGCGGTGTATCTGCCGGCCAAGTTGACGTCGCATGGAGCGTCACCAGCGTTGGTACGAGCTCGGTTATGACTTCTGCTTGCGCAGGCCCAGCGCCGGGCAATCCAGAAGGTACCGGGGGTGCCGGTGAGCCAGTTCGGCCACTGTTCAGGATGCCTGATAGCCAAGCGACGGACAATATCGTCAGCAAGATGCCCGCCACGCTCAGCGCGACCCATAACCTGGTACCCTTGCGCACCGGGGGAGGCGCCGTGGGAATCATACCGGGTGCATCCAGCGCATGCAAGAACTCGGCGACGCTCTGATAGCGTGCGTCCGGTCTGGCCTGGGTAGCATGCAAGATGATCGCTTCGATCTCGGGCTGGATGGTCGGCAACACCTGGCTGGGACGAGGCAGCGGGAAGGGCTTTGGCACCGGGTCATAGCCGGTGACCAGTTGCAGCAGCAGCACCCCCAGGCCGTAGACGTCGGAACGGGCGTCGGATTGCCCTTGGGTGCCCCATTGCTCCGGCGCGGCGTAGCCCGGTGTGCCAAGATTAACAGTGTCGTGCGTCTGCGTCGATTTGAAAAAACGCGCAATGCCAAAGTCAATCAATTTCACCTGATCCTGAGAGGTCAGCATCACATTGGCCGGCTTGAGATCACGGAAGATGACCGGTGAGCTTTGTTGGTGCAGATAGGCCAGTACGTGACACAACTGGCGCACGATGTTGAGCGCCCGCCCCAAGGGCAGACGTCCGCCAGGCGCGTTAT
>JAHELX010000384.1 GCA_024643945.1 Anaerolineales bacterium | reverse complement strand
GGGTTGAATAGCCAAGCAATCTGTGGTATACTTGCAATATACTAGACCAACTAATGGGAAAGTGTAAAATCAGCTATAGCATTCTGACCAGTTCGAACTAAGGGTCCGTAAATGAATAACTTCCCGCATTTGAGGCGGATTTCTCAGGCAAAATGGATAGTAGTGCGTGAACTTATTCTTTTATGGACCCTAAAGCTATAAGTGTGTGAGCGCATCTAGGTCGGGCCAGCAAGTGCCCGCAGGTAGTAACCTTCTCGAACCTGCGATGGAGCGGTTGTGTTGAGATTCTTAATTCCAGATGCCTTGACTACTTCTCGGGCTGGGTCACGAGGGAGGCGTTTCCCGCGCGACACATATTGGCACTTCGGTGCGCTCAATCTACTATCATTGCTGGGAGCCGTCTAATTTCCAACGTCCTATGTTGGAAATTAGACGGCTCCCGTTGTTTCCATTGGGATCAGGAAGGGGGGTGATAAGTCCAGTCATACCTTCGGTTCAGAGACATCCGTCTCAGGCTGAACTCCTGCATGGCATGAGATGGGTGGAGGTGCATTTCCTCTGAAAGGGACATTGCTACAAGCGCTTCAGCCAATCATTAATATGGAGGGAGGAAACGAACGTGAAGACCAAGATATTCATTGTCCTGGGTACCCTGGTTGTATTGGGCTTGCTGGCCACTCAGTGTGGCCCGGCGCCTACCCCGCAAACCGTTATTCAAACCGTCGAGAAGCAAGTTGAAGTCATCAAGACGGTGGAAGTCGAAAAACAAGTTGAAGTCATCAAGACCGTGGAGGTCGAAAAGACGGTGGAGGTGATCAAAGAGGTACAACCCGAAGCAAAGCCGATGGGGACTCTGATGGTTGCCCTCACCACTTTCCCCAACTCTCTCGACGTGGCGACCACCGCGGAACGGAACGCTGAAAATGCTGCCTGGCAGCTCTACGACAGCCTGGTCTGGATTGACGATGATGGCAACAAGGTGCCGGCACTGGCCGAGAGTTGGGACGTTTCCGAGGATGGCATGGAGTACACCTTCCATCTGCGGAAAGATGTCACTTTCCACAACGGTGAGCCGTTCACTGCCGACGCCGTGGTCTTTTCCTGGGAACGTGGAAGCAGACCTGAGATGGAATGGAGTGACCGTTGGGGAAGAGCCAAGTCGGTGGAGAAGATCGATGACTACACGGTCAAGATCACCACGGAAGAGCCCGACCCACTTTTCCTGGCCATTGTGGCTGAGCATTGGGCAATCGTGCCCCCCCAGTACATCGCCGAGGTTGGCGAGGACGGCTTCACCCAGCACCCGATCGGGACCGGACCCTTCATGTTTGAGGAGTGGGTGAAAGGAGATCGCATCGTCTACAAGGCTAATCCGAATTACTGGGACAAAGGCCGACCCAAGGTTGAGACATTGATCTTCCGCTCGATCCCCGAATCGGCCACCCGGGTGGCTGCCATTCAGACGGGTGAAGTGGATATCGTCACTCGCCTGTCCTCAGAGGAGGCTAAGACTTTGCTTGGCTTGTCCAACGTCAGGGTCCTGAGATATCCGGTGGATCGTGCCTTCTACATTGCTTTCAACAATTTGACCACCGGCGTTGGTCAACCGACCGAGGATCCCCAGGTGAGACAGGCCATGAACTATGCGGTCGATCGCCAGGCCATCATCGACCAGTTGTTCGATGGCTATGGCCGGCTGTCGACAGGCCTCATTACGCCGGTTGACCTGGGTTACGACGATACCATCGAACCCTATCCCTACGATCCTGATAAAGCTCGCGCGCTGCTGACCGAGGCTGGGTATCCAGATGGATTCACAATGGGCTTTGCCTGTCCGGCCGGCGCTTACACGCACTTTGAGGAAGTATGTGAGGCCATCGTGGGTTATCTGGCCGAGGTCGGAATTCAGGCTGACCTCCAGATCATGGAATCCGGCCAATACTGGGATCTGGAAGCCGAGAAGCAATTACCGCCTCTCTTCGGCGACAGCTGGTCTGAAAGGAGTGGTGAGGCTCTGCCGCGCTTGATCGGTGGCCTGGGAGGAGAGAACGCCAGCTACTCCTCCTGGTCTGATCCTAAGATAGACGAGTTGCTTGCGCAGATCGGGAAAACAGTGGATGACGAAAAGCGGGCAGGGTTGTATCGCGAGTTGCAGGCGTACATGATGGAGAACCCGCCCTTCATCAACCTGTATGTGCCCGAGACTTTCGAAGCGCTGAATGTGAGAGTGCAAAACTATAAGCCCCGCGGGGCCGAGGACTACTTCTTGAAAGATGCGTGGGTTATCGAAGAGTAGCAGGTTGTACTCTTTCGGAGCCCAGTTAGAGCGGTGAACCTACGGGGAGGGCGCTGACGCCGCCCTCCCCCAGTATTGTTCATATGACCTGAATCAGCCTGAGTAGTTATACGAAAGGTAGCATTTATGTACCGATATTTTCTGGTCAGACTAGTTCAGTCAGTGGTGCTTCTATTCGGGGTTCTGCTCCTGGTCTTCGCCATGGTGCGCGTCACCGGGGATCCGGCAAGGTTGATGATGCCGCGGGAAGCCTCCCCAGAGCAGATCGAGGCTTTCCGGGAGGTAATGGGCTTCAACCGCCCTATAATCGTCCAGTTCATGGAATTTATGACTGGAGCGGTCGTGGGCGACTTTGGCAAGTCTTTGCACTTCAAGATACCGGCGCTCTCCTTAGTACTGGAACGACTGCCGGCTACGGTGGAGCTTGCCAGTGTGGCGCTGCTTATGGCAGTAGTGGTTGCCATCCCATTGGGCTTGATTGGCGGCTTCAACCCGGGCAGCTTCATCGATTCGCTGGGGCGTGGCCTGGCCTTGTTCGGGCAGAGCATCCCCAACTTCTGGCTGGCTTTGATTATGATTCTCCTCTTCGCCGTGAAGCTGGGTTGGTTCCCCTCTTTTGGCCGCGACGATTGGAAATCGGTGATTATGCCAGCCTTTGTATTGGGCTTACCTACTATAGGCCAGTTGGTGCGTTTGACGCGCTCGGCCGTGTTGGAAGTCCGGGGTGAGGACTTCATCCGGACAGCCCACAGCAAGGGCCTGGAACCTAGAGTGATCTACACCAAGCACGTACTCCGAAACGTTGCGATCCCCCTGGTGAGTGTCATTGGCGTCCAGTTCGGTTATATGCTGGGTGGTTCCATTTACATTGAGACGATTTTCGCCTGGCCCGGCATGGGGCAGTTGATTGAGCAGGCCATTGGCTGGCGGGACTTTTACCTGGTGCAAGCCATCGCTTTTTTCACCAGCCTGGTTGTATTGGCGATCAATCTGCTGACCGATGTGGCCTACACAATTATTGACCCGAGGATCCGCTATGGTAACTAGAGAAACAGTCCAAACGGCAGATAGTTTGCTGGATATTGAGCCCACTTTTGCGGACCGCGTGGCCTATTGGGGACGCTTCCTGTGGCGCGATCGGAGTGGTGTCATCGGGATAATATTGTTCCTGACGGTGGTTGTGTCGGCCGTGTTTGCGCGGCAGCTTGCGCCATACGACCCGCTGCAGCAGAATCTGCGCGACAATAAAATGCCCCCTGCCTGGAGCGCGGAGGGGAGTTGGGAACACCTTTTCGGTACTGACAACCTGGGTCGAGATATCTTCAGTCGCATTCTTTACGGGGCGCGCGTATCACTGACCGTCGGCTTCTTCGGTGTACTGATTGCGGGCGGCATTGGCCTGATCCTGGGGGCCATCGCTGGCTATGTCGGAGGCCGGGTAGATGCTATTATTGTAAATGTGGTGAATCTGGTGTTGTCGCTGCCATACCTTCTGTTCGTGGTGTTTATCGCCTCTATCCTGGGCCGCAGCCTGTTGAACGTCATCCTGATTTTTGGCATCACCGACTCGCCGATCTTCGCCCGTGTCACGCGCGGTGAGGTGTTGCGCATACGCGAATCGGGCTACGTAGAATCGGCCATCTGCGCGGGAGCACGCCGGGGACGCATCGTCTTCGACCATATCCTGCCTAATCTCATGGGCCCCCTCGTCACCCTGGCAACTTTTGAGATGTCGCGCATGATTTTCTATGAGGCCGGTCTGGGCTTTCTGGGCCTGAGCGTGCCACCCACTGTGCCCAGTTGGGGTAACATGCTGTCCAAAGGACGCGACTATCTGACCAGCGCTCCCTGGATTGCCACCTTCCCCGGGCTGGCTATCATGTTCACCTCGCTGGGTATGAACTTGCTGGGCGATTGGCTGCGCGATGTGCTTGATCCGCGCCTGCGCCGCTCAAGGAAATGAGAATAGGATCGTCCTGACCTCGCGCTGGGAGGAGTCTGGAAATGTCAACTGTTCTGGAGGTCAAAGACCTCGTCACCAAGTTCTATACCCTGGATGGCGTTGTCCACGCCGTAAACGGCGTTAGTTTTGATCTCAAAGATGGCGAGACGCTGGCTATTGTGGGCGAGAGCGGCAGCGGCAAAAGTGTGACGATGATGTCAATCCTGGGTCTCATCCCGTCACCGCCTGGCAAAGTGGAAGGAGGCGAGGCGTTCTTCACTGGCAGCGGAGGCCGACGTGACTTGCTTCAAATGTCACCAGCGGAGCTGCGCGCAGTGCGGGGAGGCCAGATAGGATTCATTTTCCAGGACCCAATGTCCTCGCTGAACCCCATTTTGACCATTGGAGAGCAAATCTCTGAGATCCTGACCAAGCATTTGGGGATGAGCCGCGAACAGGCCCATAAAAATACGATCAGGCTGCTCGCCCAGGTAGGCATTCCCGACCCGGAAATGCGCTACAACAACTATCCGCATCAATTCTCGGGCGGTATGCGTCAACGCGTGATGATTGCCATCGCCATCGCCTGCACGCCCGAAATTGTCATTGCCGATGAGCCAACCACTGCCCTGGACGTGACCATCCAGGCGCAGATTGTGGACCTGTTCAAGCGATTGCGGGAAGAAATCGGCGTGACAGTGATTTGGATTACCCATGACCTGGGCGTCGTGGCTGGGCTGGCCGAACGGGTGCTGGTCATGTATGCAGGGCGGGTGGCTGAAATTGCGTCGGTAGATGACTTGTACGAACGCCCCCAGCATCCCTACACCCTGGGTTTGCTCGGCGCTTTGCCTCGCCTGGATGCCAC
The DNA here is from genome assembly GCA_024643945.1 of Anaerolineales bacterium. The sequence continues at coordinate 1,038 of JAHELX010000384.1, read as the reverse complement.
CGAATCCAGACGGCTGGTGAGCATCGAGGGTACGCCACCAGACTTGCTGATATCGATCACTCATTGCCCCTTTGCGCCTCGGTGTCCCTATGCTCTTGACCGCTGCTGGGAGGAAATCCCGCCCTTGATGCCGTTAGGCGTGCGGCACCAGGTATCTTGCTTCTACGATATCGAAAAAGGGGGGGCACGAGATGACTGAGAGCGATGTGCTGCTGCGGGTACGAAATCTAAAAAAGCATTTTCCTATTACCGGCGGCCTGTTGAACCGCCGGTTGGGCGCGGTGAAAGCTGTGGATGGCATTTCGTTTGAGATCAAGCCAGGAGAAACGCTGGGCCTGGTGGGCGAAAGCGGTTGTGGCAAATCCACTACCGGGCGGGCCATCTTACAGTTGCAGCGGGCCACCTCTGGCCAGGTTTTCTTTGAAGATCAAGAATTGACGCAGCTAAGTCCTGGGGAATTGCGCTGGCTGCGTCCCAAGATGCAGATGATCTTCCAGGACCCCTATTCCTCGCTCAACCCGCGTCACTCGGTAGGCAAAATCGTCGGCGAGCCATTAGTCATCCACGGCATCATGAAAGGCAAGGAACTGGAGGATCGGGTGGCAGAATTGCTGAACCTGGTAGGCATGAACCCGGCCTACATACGCCGCTTTCCCCACGAGTTCTCCGGCGGCCAAAGGCAGCGCATCGGCATCGCGCGGGCACTTTCGTTGAATCCCAGCTTTGTCGTGTGCGACGAGCCTATCTCAGCGCTGGATGTCTCTATCCAGGCCCAGGTAGTGAACTTATTGCAAGACTTACAGGGGCAATTGGGCCTGACCTACCTCTTTATCGCCCACGACCTGAGTATGGTGAAACATATCTCGCACCGCATCGCAGTCATGTATCTGGGCAAAATCATGGAGTTGTGCGACAAGAAGACTCTGTTCGATGACCCACTACACCCCTATACCCAGTCGCTCATCTCGGCGGTGCCGCTGCCCGACCCCAAGCTCGAAAGAAAGCGGCAGCGGATCATTCTGAAAGGAGAAGTGCCCA
>JAHELX010000383.1 GCA_024643945.1 Anaerolineales bacterium | reverse complement strand
GTAGATGAGATTGGCCGGGCCACTGTAACCACTGGCCATCAAGATCGGAGCCAGAAAGGGCAGACCAGCGTAGAGCCCTATAAAGAACCCTATGACCAGGATCCAATGTTTGGCAAGGCGATAGATCTGTTTGTCTACAAAAACGACCAGGTCGCGCGTTCGGCCACTGACGGCAGCACGTGGGACCTGCTTATCTACGACCGTTCCCTGGGGCAGCTCTAGCGTGCCGTTCAGCGCCTGGAACAAGTCTTCTGGACTAAATGGCCAGTAGAGCCGCGTGCCGTCTCCAAAGTCCACCACTGGAACGTGTTCGCCAAATAGCTTGGTCAAAACGGGGTCCTGTTCAATATCTACCACCTGCACCTGGAACGGCACACGAGTCGCGACCGCATCGAGGATCATCCTGGCATCATCGCACAGGTGGCAATCTTCTTTACTATATAACCGTACCGTCCTCACTAGCTGCTCCTTACCGACCTAATCCACTGAGACCCCAATTATCAATTGCCACTCAATTTACTGGGACCGGCTGCTCCTGGCTGCCCACCACTGTCCCGGTCAGATAACCCAGGTAGACGGGTACCAGGGGCAAAACGCAGGGAGAAAGGAACGAAAGCAAGCCGGCCAGAAAAGCAAGGGGAAACGAGATGGTTGCACCAATGGCGAATCCGCTCTCCACGTTGGTCAACCATTCGGGAGTAGCGCTAAAGAGAATATTCAAGCGGGAAAACACACCACTAACCAGGAAGACTCCAACCACAACCAGCAACACGCCACTAATTACCTCGATGGCGTGTAGGTAACGGTTGATGCGCTTCAAAAAGCCAACCGCCGTACTGAGCAAGGCTGCGGTCAGCAAAAAGGGCACAGCCAGACCCATAGAATAAACGAACAGCAGAGGAACGGCCTGCCCCGGATCCGTGTAGGCCAGCGACAGAACCAACCCCAGCAGAGGCCCAACACAGGGTGTCCACCCGGCAGCGAAGGTGATCCCTACCACCGCCGACCGGGCGTAACTGGGTGAGCGACCCTGCCCGGCCTGCAGGCGATGCTCGGGCAAGATGATCGAATCGAGCGTGTGATCAACTTTCGCTACAGCGTCTTTGAGCGGCTTCACCCTCTCGCCGCCGAGGCTGGCCAGCCGGACCAGCGCCTTGAAAAAACCAGCCATATGCAGTCCCAGCACAATAATCAACGCCCCGCCGATACGCGCTATCCAGTCGGCGTAATCGCGGAAAAAGGTGCCTAATACTGTCGTCGGGATGCCGAACAGCAGAACGAAAACGAGCGTAAACCCTGCTACAAAGAGTAAGGCATGGCTAAAAACGTAAGCTCTCACTAAATTTCCTCTCTTGGATCAGCAATTCAACGCAGAAGCCCGTATTATGATTCAGACGTATTATAAACAAAAACGAAACATGCGGGTGAGAAACCGACCTTGTTGCCAATTATAACAGCCACTTCGGTCGCAAATCAGCCCGAAAAGGGGCTGACGTAGCTATGGCTAACCTTAGTCCGTTTTCTCCTGACTTTCTAGCAATTGTTCCATCAATTCCAAATCGCCGCGCAAGTTGCGCTGGCGGCTGAAAATGCTGAAGACGAAGACAAAAGTCACAATCCAAAACACAGCGTAAGCTGCTATCATGAATGTCATAATTACATCCCCCTATCGGAAGATAATCTGCTGCTTGAGGTGCTCTACCCGCCTCGCCAGCCATTCAGTACGGACCCGCAGCACCATCAAGGCGAAGTAAAGGACGCTAAAAGTGAACAGGCAGAAGAAGAACACCATGCGAATGGTAGCGCCAAGAGCAAAGCCCCCCTGCGCGTCGGCTGAGCCGGAGCCGATGACGACCGGATGAATCGTCCGCCACCAACGGATAGCCATAAAGTTGATGGGCACCGACAAAAAAGCGACAATGGCGAACACGGCGGCAAAACGGGCACGTCGCTCCGGGTTGTCAATTGCGCCGCGCAACATCAGATAGCCGACGTACATCAGCCAGCCGATAGCGGCAGTGGTTAGACGCGGGTCCCAGGTCCACCAGGTGTTCCAGGTCGGTTTGGCCCAGATCGATCCGGTGACCAGGCCCATCGTGGTGAAGGTAATCCCAATTTCCACTGAGGACAGGCCAATCACGTCCCAACGCTCGTGACCATTGATAAGGTATAACACTCCCGCAGCGGCGGCTACGATGAAAGCCAAAAAGCCCACCCACCAGGTAGGAACATGGAAGTAGAAAATGCGTTGAGAAAAGCGTTCTACCGGCGTCTCCAGGTTGGCGGGGTCAGGCGCCACGCCGAAGACCAACACAATAGCCGCAACCATCAGCAGGCCGGTGACGGTAAGCAAAACGGCTGTCCAACGATCGCTTTGAATCATATTCTCTCATTCCTCCAGCACGTAATCAAATAAAATAAACGATAAGGCCATAAAAATCAAGTCGAAAGCGACGAGCAAGCTGAACCAGTTTTGCACATCGGCAAAAGGCAACCGATCGAGGATGGCGGCCGTCAGCTTGACGGCAGAGAGCAGCACCGGGATGACCACGGGGAAGAGCAAGACTGGCAACAATACCTCCCGCGCCCGGGTGTGAATCGCCATAGCCGAGAAGAGAGTGCCCACACCGGCAAAGCCAATCGTCCCCAAAATTATCACCCCCACCAGCAGGGGCAGGTCCTCCGCTGACAGATTGAAAAACACGATGAAGATGGGCAGGATGATGGCCTCAACCACGGTGATAAAGAGCACATTGCCCAGCATTTTGCCCAGGTAGATGGCACTGCGGTCCACCGGCGTGAGCAGCAGCCCCTCCATTGAGCCACGATCTTTCTCCATAATGAAGGAGCGCGACAGGCCGAGCATCCCGGCAAAGGCAATCGCCACCCACAAAACACCCGGCGCCAACGTCTTCTGATTCTCGGCGCGCAGGTCGAAGGCGAAGTTAAAGATCAAAATAACCAGCAGCGAAAAGACGAACATAGAACTGAGCATCTCACGCGTGCGGAGCTCAGTGGCTACATCTTTGGCTACGATGGCGAAAACTTTGCGAAGATAGGACATGATGAACGTATTGCGTACTGCATATTGCGTAGCGGATTTTAGGGAACAAATCGCAATAAAGCGCTGGTTACTGACAAGATCAGAAGCCGGCTACTTGCTGCCTACGCGTCTCGTGTATTCGCTATCCCTCCACATATTGATAGTAAATTTCTCGGAACCGACCTGCGTCCAGGTCTGACTTGCTGGCCTGATAGGCAATACGACCGCCAGCCAGGATCGCCACCCGATCACCTAATTCCAGGCCACGCTCCAGGTTGTGGGTGGTCATCAACACCGTACGGCGCGTGGCACCAACTTCGTGCAGTAAATCAGTGAGCATGGCGGCTGCATGCTGGTCCAGGCCGGTGTCCGGTTCATCCAGCAACAAGATGGGCGGGTTGTGCAACATGGCACGCGCGATGGCCAGGCGTTGCTGCATGCCCCGCGAGTAAGTCCGCACCGGATCACGCTGGCGCCCCCACAGCCCCACCCGCCGCAGCACCGTTTCGATGCGAGCATCTGCGTCGTTCACGTCATACATACGGGCGTAAAAGTGCAGATTTTGCTCGCCGCTCAAATCCTGGTAGAGCAATGTTTTGTGCGAAACCAGCCCAAGCTGTCGACGCACCTCAACCGCGCCGTCGGCCAGGTCATAGCCAGCCACGCGCACTTGCCCGCCGGTTGGCCTGGTGAGCGTCGAAATCACATTCATCAATGTGGTTTTGCCAGCGCCATTTGGCCCGACCAGGGTCAGGAACTCCCCCTCGGCCACTGTCAGATCCACACCCTTGAGGACGGCGCGGTTGCCAAAGGCTTTAACTAACCTTTTAATTTCTATCATACGTAAAGTCTAATTGAGCACTGTTCAATAGCAGTCAACTCTGATCTCTTTTGGGCGATCAATCAGAATTCCTCTGCCTGCAATCGCCGCCACACTTCGGCCAGTTCCGCTTTGCGCAGGGCGCGGGCGCGGCGATACACGGTCTCGTTTAGTTCTCCGTCTTCATAAGCCTGATCGAGACGGGCCAGGGTCAGCAGCAACCGCTCGCGTTCCTGTGCCAGGTCACTCTCGCCCACAGGGGTTTCTCCCCCGAGCCGGGGGCGCAGTGACGGATAGCTCACAGTGAAAGCAATGGCCACGACTCCCAAGCCCAACATCACCCACAAGAGTGTCGTCTGCCTCAGCCCGGTCGAAGGCATTACCGTCGAGCTATCCGAAGAATCAGATGTACTGGCGAACTGAATTTTATCCAGGTCATAGAGGTTGATGGGGATCACCTTGCCAGCCTTGAGATCTTGTGCAGTGTATTGCAAAAAGGTCTGTCCTTGCGCCGTCCGTTCGCCACCGAAGGTCAACACATCACTCTTCAACTTGGCCCCCACATTCAGCACGAGCCCGTTTACGGAAGCGGTATCATAGTACAGAGGGCGATCCAGGCTGAGGGTCGCGCCACTGTAGGGAACGACATAGACAAAGGCGGCCTCGAAAGTCTCCTTGCCGGGGACAATAGGTGACGTGGCTACCAACCCATCATCAGTCTCTAAAAAGTCAACGCCCAGGGTACCTCCCTGCAAAAACAAACTGTGTGCCCCGGATGGCAGGGCCATACGTACTGTCTCACGCAAACCATTCTCATCCACAGTGCCCACGTAGGCACGGTCGCCGCTGTTGCTGAATTGATAGAGTTCAAGAACAGAGAAAAAGCCGGGCTGGTCGCCAAGGACGATAAAGTGAAGTCGCTCAACGCTGATGGCTTCGTCGCTGGTGGTCGTTTCGTAGATGTTGAGAGGCAGCGACAATTGGCTGGTGTCCGGGTCAAAATTGACGAAGTCGCCCGGGAAGGAGACACCGTCGTAGACAACTTCAGCCCGATAGAAGGCATGGCTGGTCGTGTCGAGTCCTTCAAAACGGAAGTTGCCATCAGCGCCGGCCTGGATTGTAAGCGGCGATAACTCGGCCTCTCCCTGCCAACGTCGCAGCTTCACCTCTACGTCACCTACCGGCTGGCCGGTGGTGGCGTTCTTGACCTGCCCGGCAATGACGCCCTCAAAGGTGATGGGTTCGTAACTGAAGGTGCGCAGATAATCCACTACCTGCCAGCGTTCCTCTTCCGTCAATGCCCTGCCACCTGGAGCCCCTTCGCCTCCCGTGGGGACTTCGCCCTCTGCGGGGAGCTGATCGGAAAAAGCCGGCATCTGCCCCTGGCCCTGGCTAACCACGTCGAAAAGCGCCTGGGGTGATTTGGAGGCCATCGCTGCTGCGTCGGTGAAGTCGGGCGCGGCTGGGACCGTTCCGCTCCCGTCAGGGGCGTGGCATTCCTGGCAATTCTCGCGGTAAATGGTCTCATCAGCTGCCAACTCGTCGGGCGAGGTGGCGAAGGTTTGAGCGTAGGCGACCACATCCCAAATCTGGTCATCGCTGAGTTGCCCTCCCCAAGGAGGCATCATGCGATCCATTCGCCCCTCCTTGGTTACGGCGAACATATCGGCCAGACTGCGCTGACGGGCAGCAGCCCGGTCGGTGAAATCGGTGGGTGGGTTATTGGCCATTTGGGGCGATTGGGCAGTAGCACCGTCGCCGGCCCCGCTGACGCCATGGCAAGGGGCGCAGTTCTCAGCCCACAACGCCTCGCCACGCATTGCCGAGGGCGTCTGGGTAGGTGACTGGCCCGAGGGCGCAGCCTGGACGGTGGCCACGACCATCAGGCCAACCAACAAAAGGGCCGCTCCCAACGCGGGGATCAGCCATGTCTTTCCACGGAGAAAAGTATGATGAAAGTGCACGTTTGGTTTGAAAGTAGTCAATGTTTCCCTCGAATCAGCAAACACCTGCCCCATACCACACCTAGGGTGTGGCACCATACCACACCTGCCCGCCCCGGCTGCGCCGCGCGGGCCGGGGGGGTGTGGCACAGGTGCCGCAGGTGCGGGTCAACAAGTCTTTTTGTCTCTCCCCTACTCCCTGCTTTCCGCTTCTTCAGTCAGCGGTGTGCCACAACGGGCGCAAAAGGCGTCCCCCGGGTGGTACAGGACGCCGCATTGAGGGCAGGTATCGGCCAGCGAGGCGCCGCAAGCAGCGCAAAAGGCATCGCCGGGCTGGT
>JAHELX010000382.1 GCA_024643945.1 Anaerolineales bacterium | reverse complement strand
ATCGGCCTGTGGCTATACATAGTCGCCCAATTCTATCTATGGGCAGCGATGATGCAAGAACTGCGCTACTTGCTGCTCATCTTACCCTGGCTGAGTCTCTGCGCTGGCTGGGCACTGGCTCGCCTCTTCCACCTGGCGCGCGGTCATCATTGGCTCAGTGCACTGGTACGCACCGCCCCGCTGGCTCTGATCGCCCCCACACTGGCTATTCACCTTGCCATGCTCACCCCATTGAGTAAGAACCCCCTTCCAGTCGTGTTGGGGTTGGAGTCGCCAGCCAGTTACCTGCGTCGGGCCAATTACATCTATCCTTCACTGGAGTTCATCAATGCCGAGTTGCCGCCCCAGGCACGGGTAGTCTATCTGTGGGAGGGACAGACGTATTACTGCCAACGCGATTGCCTGCCGGATCCTATCTACGATCGCTGGGGTGACCTAATTTACCGCTACCAGACGCCTGAGGGAGCGTTGCAGCAATTACAGGCGCTGGGAGCGACCCATTTGCTGATCAACCATGACGGGCTCAAGCCCTGGCTGCGCGACCGGAACCCGGCCGGCCCACGCGCAGAACACATTGCCGCCTTCTATACATTCCGTAGAAAGTACCTGACACAGCTCTATGCCGACTCATTCGTCGAAGTCTACCAGATCAACTATACAGAACGCAAATCAGGCCAGTGATTGCAACTACTCAGCCTACCCTCCCGCAGGTTGCATTGAGTGGACATTCTGCGTCTGAATTGCCGAGTGTAGCAACGGTTTCTGCTTTAGCGTTTGCCTAAACCTGCGGGAGGGTGAGCCGTTACCCGTGATTTACGGAATCCAAGCCTCCAACAGAGCAGCGCCGGAGGAGTCTACTAATGAAAGTAATTGTGATTATGCCGGCTTACAACGCCGCCCAGACTCTAGAGCGAACCTACGCCGATATCCCGATGGAGGTCGTTGATCACATCATCCTGGTTGACGACGTCAGCCAGGATCAGACGGTCGAGATCGCCCGGAGGCTGGGGCTGGAGACCATCGTTCACGTGCAGAACAAGGGCTATGGCGGCAATCAGAAGACCTGTTACCTGGAAGCACTCAAGGCTGGCGCTGAGATCGTGGTGATGCTCCACCCTGACTATCAGTACGATTCGACTCGAATTCCTGAATTGATCGCCCCCATCCAGAATGGTGAGTTTGATATGATGATGGGCTCACGCTTACGAGGAGGTGGTGCGCTGACCGGCGGAATGCCCCTCTACAAATACATCTCAAACCGTTTTCTGACCATCACCGAAAATCTGGTACTAGGCCAACACCTGAGTGAGTGCCACACCGGATTCCGCGCCTACCACCGCCGTGTGTTGACCACCATCCCTTTCCTTCTCAACTCCGATGAGTTCCTGTTCGACACGGAGATCATCGCCCAAGTAGTTGCCTTCGGCTTCCGCATCGGCGAGATACCGATACCCACCCGCTACTTTGCGGAGGCTTCGTCGGTTGATTTCAAGAACAGTGTGATCTACGGGCTGGGTACTCTCTGGGCTATGCTCAAATTCGCCCTTGACCGGCTGGCACTGGTAAAGTTGGATCAATTTCGTAAACCGCTGCGACAGGTAATGAGCCGTTACCACTGGGCTGAGATTGCCTCAGGCTCGGCGGCTGAAGCCGCAAGCACATCTGAGGCAAAAGCTAATGTAATATGAACTTGAAACTCCAAAGGTTTGTTGCCCCAATCTTAGTTGTACTAATCTCTTTTCTCCTCTTTTGGCGCCTGGTTTTTGCCGGTGAGGTGCTTTACTGGGGGCTGCCCCTCTACCAGTTTTATCCCTGGCACACGTTAGTGGTAGAGGCGATCCGGGCAGGTCACTTACCCTTATGGACTGACCTGCTGGGGAATGGGGCACCCCTGTTGGCCAATCACCAGTCGGCTACCTTTTATCCCCTCAACCTGATCTATTTTGTGATGCCGGTCGAGCGGGCAATGGGCTATTCGGTGGTGTTGCATCTCATTATGGCCGGCCTCTTTGCTTTTGCCTGGGGTCGGACGATTGGCCTGTCTCGTTTCGGGGCAATAATAATCGGCATTAGCTTTATGTCAAGTGGCTTCTTTGTGAGCCGGACCCAATTCATCACCATCATCAACAGCGCCGCCTGGCTTCCGCTCCTCTTTTTGCTGGCCGATCGATTGGCCCGCCGCCGAACCCTGCCAGATGCGGTCTGGCTGGGCGTGGCGCTGGCGTTGCAGTTCCTGGCGGGTCACGCCCAGCTATGGTTTTACAGCCTGTGGGCAGTGATAGCCTACGGGCTGGCGCGGGCATGGGTGATGCGCTGGCGGCGATTTGGAGAGAATGACCCTGCTCCCACCGGCCAGCAGTCCAGCGATCAGAAGCGCGGATTGTTTTATGTACTGAGCCAATGGCGGTCGACGGTCCACGGTCAGCGGCCAGTCGTCGTGTTGCTGGCTTGCGCGGTGGTCATTGCGCTGTGCCTGTCAGCAGTCCAACTACTGCCCACAGCCGAGCTGGCGCTCCATTCACAGCGAGCGGGCGGGCTGGACCCAGTGGAGGCAATGACCTATTCTTTCTGGCCCTGGCGCCTGCTGACGTTAGCTATTCCTGGCCTGTTTGGTAGCCCGGCTGCTGGCGATTATTGGGGCTACGCGACTTATTGGGAAGATACAGGCTACGTGGGCGTGTTGCCCCTGCTATTGGCGTTGAGCGCAGTGTGGGGATGGGGATGGCGCCAGCTTTCAACGTTGACCCAATTTCGTTTCCCTTTCAATAACCAACAGTCACGGGAAGCAAGACCGTCGGAGCCACATACTCAGGTGATAAGTCTTAGGCACGAGGACTTTCTTATCCCGTTTTTCACACTCCTGACCCTCCTCTCGCTAATCCTGGCCATGGGACACAACACCCCCATTTACCCGCTGATCTTTAAATACGTGCCCGGCTTTGGCGCGTTTCGTGCACCAGCCCGGTTTTTGCTGTTCTATACCCTTGGGGTCAGTACTCTGGCGGGGATCGGGGCAGACCGCTTCCGGCTCACCTACCGCACCCAATACGTGGCGCGGCTAACCGCCGCCGGGGCAGGGGCAATGCTGGCAATCTCGCTGGCGGCAGGGCAGATAAGCAACCAGATAGATTTGGCAATCAAGTCCACCTTTGCCCCGTCGATTGCTCGCTTTGCCCTGTGGCTAGGTCTGTCGGTCATCTTGTTACTCCTGCGGGGGCGAGAGCCCAATGATACAGACCCCCGAATAGCTCGTTTCCCACTACCGCTGGAGATCTGGCGCGGGCTGCTGGTCGGCCTCATCACCATCGACCTGGTGCTCTTCGCCGCGCCTCTTACACCGACCATTGACCCAGCACTCTACCGAACCAAGACCAACGCCGAGCGCTTTCTTCTAAGCCGTGCTGACGAAAATCGGCTTTTCGCCACTTACAACTATGACTATGATATCAAATTCAACGGCTATCTCGATTTCTCTAAATGGGGCTCATCGGACATGGTGCACTGGCTGGCCTTCCGCGAGACATTGGTGCCCAATCTCAACGTCTTCAGTCATATCGCCAGCGCCAACAACGACGATCCGCTGGTAGTGGGGCGTTGGCGTGAATTGATGGAGGCACTGCGTATCGCCGATTGGCCAACTCGCCTTCGGTTGTTGCGAATGATGAATGTCGGCTACGTATTGGCCGAGAATCCGCCCCCTGGTTTGTGGCCAGTGCTGGATGTGCCCCACCTTTATCGTATCGCCGAACCCTTGCCCCGCGCCTGGCTGGTGTCGCAAGCGCGGATTGTCCCTGCTCCTGACGATTTGCTGTCTGAATTGATGGCTGCTGCCTTCGACCCCACGGCTGAAGTCCTGCTTGAATCGGCCAGCTATACGCCAGGTCAGCCTGGAGATTCCAGTTTGGATGCCGGAGTCTGGCTTGCTGCCCACTTACCATCAACTCCAACTTTACATTCCACACCCCTGCCTGTTTCCATTTCTTTGCGCGAAGGCTGGAATAGTCGTACAATAGACCTCGTTGTGCCGCAGCCAGGCTACCTGGTGCTGGCTTACACCGACTATCCCGGTTGGCGCGCGACAGTAGACAGTCAGCCGACACAGATTCTGCGCGCCAACTACGTGTTTATGGCTCTGCCCCTGGAGCCAGGCAGGCATCAAGTGATACTTCGTTACGAGCCGTTTTCATGGAAATTGGGGGCGCTCGTTTCGGGCATATCAGTGCTGCTGGTAATCGGGATAGCAATGGTGCCCAAGATTCTGAAATCTGCAATCTGAGGCAAGCAAACGATTGTGAAGACAGCCGTCATTGTTCCCACCTATAACGAGCACGAAAACTTGACCGACCTGATCGGCCAGATCCTCGATTTGGGCATTAATGCCCACGTTATCGTGGTAGACGACAACTCGCCCGACGGTACTGGCATGCTGGCCGACGAATTGGCCGCTCAAGACGGGCACGTGCGCGTCATCCATCGCCCAGGGAAGCTGGGGCTGGGGACAGCCTACATCGCCGGCTTTAAACAGGCATTGGCCGAGGGTGCTGACCGCGTGGTAACGATGGATGCCGACTTTTCGCACAACCCGCGGTACATTCCGGCATTGGTAGCGCTGACTGAGCGATATCATGTAGGTATTGGCTCGCGCTACGTACCCGGCGGCGGGGTAACAGCCAATTGGGGGGTGCATCGCAAGTTCCTGAGTTGGGGGGCCAATCATTTTGCCCGTCTGATGTTGGGGCTAAAAGCTCGCGACTGTACCGCTGGCTTTCGCTGCTATCGGCGCGAAGTGCTGCAAAGCATTGACCTGGATCGCATCTTCTCCAATGGCTATTCGTTCCTAATCGAGATGATGTATAAGTGCCAACGACTGGGTTATATTTTTGGCGAAACTCCCATTCTCTTCGAGAACCGGCACCGGGGAAGCTCAAAGATCTCTCGGGGAGAAATCTATAAGGCTATGTATACGGTGTTACGCCTGAGCATCAGTCGGCTTCTGTTCTGGCGTGCGGTGGAGCGATATGGGACCCGGGCCCATAGCAAGGCAGATAGCCCCAAAGAGAGCCGGATCTTATGAGCCTCGTCGAACGCTGGTCTCAATCCCTACGGCGCCACACCGATATCGCCGTGATTCTTATCCTCTTTTTCACCTTTCGGCTGATGATGCTGATGGTCTACCCCCCTGATTATGTGACAGTTTACGGTGACTATCAGCACTATTTTAATGTGGCCTCGATGTCGGATAAAGGATACCTGCCTTTTATCCACTATTGGTATGAATTCCCTCCGATTTTCCCTTACCTCAACCTAGCGATTTATTGGCTGGCTGGCGCAACTTACAAGAATTACGTATTTTTGATGGGGCTTGTGTTGCTAATGGCGGAAAGCGGCAATCTATTGCTGCTTTACCGTATAGCCGACTCCTTGCACGGTCGGGACAAGGCCATCCAGCTTGCGTGGGTGTATACGGCTCTATTTGTGCCACTTTTTTTCTGGAGAGGGACATTCGATTCATTGACGACCTTCCTGATGTTGCTGGCCTTATATGCACTGTTTGTGAAAAAGAGGCGGCTGCTGGCCCTTTCGCTGGGGATGGGCGTGATGGTCAAGTACATCCCTGCTGTGTTGCTGCCCACTGTCTGGCGAACGCGCGGCTTGAAAACAATGCTGGGAGCGCTGGCTGGTGTGGGAGTGATAAGCGCACTTCTTTTTGGTCCATTTCTAGCCATCAGCCCTCAATTTTCACTGGCCTCATTGCAGGCGCAGTCCCGAAAGGCCTCGTGGGAAACTGTATGGGCGCTGGTTGATGGCAACCCCGGCACCGGAAGTTTTGGCCCATTGAGCGATCACCTTGACCCGGCCAAAGCGTTAAACCCGCTGGGGAATCCCTCCCGTATCCCCGCTTGGGTCACACTCGCTATCTTCGGCGCAGTCGGGCTGTACATTTTTACCCGCCCCGTCAAAAACCCCGTCCTCGACCCTCTGCTTTTCGCCACCATCACCCTGGTGGTTTTCTTCTTATGGTCCAAGGGATGGAGCCCCCAATGGCAAATTTATCTGATCCCGTTGTTGCTGTTAGCGTTGCCTCTTAGCCGGGCTCTGCTATACAGCATCGGCCTGGGATTCGTCAACTTTTTGGAATGGCCCCTCATTTACACGCGGGGTTTGAG
>JAHELX010000381.1 GCA_024643945.1 Anaerolineales bacterium | reverse complement strand
CGCGCCCCCGGGCCGCTTCCTCGGCCGGCTGGCCGTCGATGGTCACCTCGTCCCGCTCCAGCCCCTCCTCGAAGGCGACCGTGGTCATCGTGTGCAGGTCGCCCAGGTTCATCGAAAGGGACGGATTGGCCGGCAGGCGCAGCTCGTCGTCGCGGTTGCCCCAGTATTTGATAAAGGCGATGTTGGGATGTGCTATGGCTGTGGCTTTCCAATCCTGCATATGGCGTAAACTACCACTGACACTTGTTACTTCTGCTCTCTACCTGGCACGCGACGCCGAAAGGTCCGCAACATTCTCCTGATCCCCTTCCTGGGTGGCGAGGCAGCACTGGCCGCTTCAACTGCCGATCGGAACGGCTCTGGTGTATCGGCCTGCCTGGCAATGAGCCTGGCTAGTTGTTTCAAGGCTTTGCGTGACAACTTTGGTACATAGTCCGCCAGGCGTGACAGGCAAGCCGTCTCCTCGACTTTTATCAACGCCTTGACCAGATCAACTAAATCATCGACCCCGGAAGCAAGATACAGGTCAAGAAAGGCGTCTCCACGGCCCGGTATGAGCAAGCTGAATGGGTCGAGCGATTCCAGACGCAGAGCAATTTCCGCAAATTGGCGATACTCGGCTTCGCCCACCCGCTCAAGTTCCTTGGGCAGTTGTTTGTGTGGATCGTGCCAGGAGGACCAAAACAGGCGAAGCAACTGGTGGTCGACCTTCCTCAACATCGACCCCAGTGCCTTGACTTCCTCTTGCGACGGTTCCTCAAAATTCTGGGCTGCATAACTCGCGTACAACCCGTCCAGTAATTGGGCTAATCCAAAGCCCTGCCGCAATTGCCGGAAGAGGACAACCCCTTCCGTTTGCCTATAGATATGCTCAGCTACGCGCTCAACCAGCGCAGATGGCAACTGTTCGCCCACCCGGCTGCGGAGTGAGGCCTGCACCGGCTGGGGATTGGCCTTAAAAACAGAGGCAATAAGTTCAGGCGATGCTTCTTCCAGAGACGAAAGGTCATACGCTCGACCGTCCAGCCACTCGGCTACGGCAAACGCGTTATTCCGTCTATGGACAATCTCATCCAATTGCCTGGCTTCGATAGCCGTCAGTGCCCAGCGCTCGTACGCCGTTTCGGGGTGACTGGGGACAGCACCCTGCACTTGCCGCGATTTTCCATCTACCAGGGCAAACTTAATGCCGACCGGCGGCTCTGGCAAGCCAATGGCCCAATAATAGGTTGCCACCAGATTGCAGTGGTAAAAGTAGGTATCAAAGGAACAGCGCAGACGAAAGGAGGTCGGTACAACCAGAAAACTCGCTTCAAGGGCGTCCTCAATCTGCTGCGGACTTCCGGCAAAGGTGATGGCTTCACGCTCGCGGGCCTGCTGATCGGCCCGCAAAGCCAGCAGGGCCAGCTTTTTGAGCTCCGGCACTGACCAACGGCGCGCCGCCTGAACGTTGCGCGCCGGGGCCGGGAGCAACTCCAGCCAGACGGCTGGGATGTCACCCGTCCGGAAGTCACCCTGAGCTAAGGCCTCGGCGACGGTAGTGATGAATGAAAATCTGCGAAATACACGGAAGGGATCGGCCTCAAATTGGGCCAGCCCCTCCGGGGCGAATACCAGGCTGTGGGCCAGGTAGCGTCCCTTCCGGCCAAATTGGTCCGGCTCCGGCAAAGCTACAATTTGGGCTACCACGCCCTTGCCGGTTGAGATGGTGAAAAAGAGATGCTTGACCGGCTCCACGTCGGATGGAAAATAGAGTAAGCGACTCTCCATCTCTGATACCTCAGCCTCTGTCAAGCCGGAGGTGGTGTAGAAAAGCGTCTGAAAGCCCCCCCGTCTCTTGGGCGACTGCGCTTTCTCTACGTTGCTGTAGATGTGCTGCCAGGCTTGAACTGGGATCATGGTTTACAGCTCCCGGGGCCATTCAATAAATGAATCTCGCATTCCCTCTATCAGCCAAATACCACTCGCCGCGCCGCACCAGCCGAAACCCGAAGTAAGGCAGGCGCTCGTCGAGCCGGATGGGTCTGACCTCATGGTCGAGCGGGTTCCACAGGTTCGGATGAAACTGGGGGCGCGGCGCCCCCAATCCGACCCAGCTCTCCGCCTGTCGCACCCACTCGACTAGCCCCCCGCCCATCAAGGTCAAATCCAACATAGAACGAGCGTTAAGTTGAACCGAGAGTTCGTTCAAGATAATGCCGGCCGTCCCTTCGATCACTTCGGATGGCAAATCATACCTGGGTAGAGGTGTCCGCCTTAAAGTGGCATAAACGGCGCGCCACTCCTCAACTGTAGGCAACTCAAAGCCTTGCCCCAACCAGCGGGCGAACGCCTGCGCTTCTTCGGGTAGAACACCGGTGACAAAGAGCCGTTCTCGCTCGTCAGCCGTAAACTGCTCCGGCGAGACTCCAGGATTCAAAGCCAGCATTTTCTTATAGCCAGGCCTGGCCACCCAGCCAGACTCCACGACGTACTGCTCAAACTGCCATTTGGTTACCGGCAGCAGGTGTATTTCAATACCTATCCCCTCCATGGCGAAAAGGGGGAATTTCGTTCGATCAAAGGATATGAGCATGGGTTTACGCCTTGATGGCGGTCGTACGTCCTACCTGTCCAAACATGCTGTCCAAAACTCGCCAGGTATTTTCCGACAATTCGCACCCCGGCTTGACGATACATGGCATTTGTTGATAGCGTGGTTTTCTATAGGGATCGGTGTCGTTGCCGACCTGGATTGCGAAGCGCTCCACATCTTCGTCGGTGGCCAGGATGATTTCTACCCGGTCAAAGTCAAACAGAGCGCGGCGTGTTAACCAATTGACCCGCAAGAGGCCATTCTGTTGTTCTTGCATGCCGGTCCAGGCGGTATCCAGCACAACCACTACCCCCTGCGGGCAATGGATAAACGCTTGACTCTGGTGGCAGATCCGGCAACCGTAATAAGTTACGTCAGGCTGCCATGGCAGGTGAGCCCGGTGGGCACAGCAGCGTGCCAGACATTGCAAACACAGCGATGTGGAAGCATTTCCCACCCATCGTGTTGTGGTTTCGAACCCGATTTCCTTTAGCACCGTGACTGCCAACCTACCTAATGAATCCGTTTGGTCCTCCACCAGCGATTGCAGTGGCTGCACAGCCTTCCCGCCCAACGCAATCAGCGTGTGACGCGCAGTGAAGCGCTCAACCCAGTCCTCGTTTTGCAGGTCGTCGATGAGTTGGTCGGGTGCCTCTGGCCCCTGCTGCCGCTCCTCCAGGCGGTGTAGGGGCCGGGTCCAGACCCCTCGGGCCCAACCATGAGCAGCGCGAGCTTCCCATAAAGCTTTTTCTACTTCCACCCTTACAGGCTGTTCCCGCCACCAAAAATACCAGTGACGATGCCGGTGCTGTATGAATTGCTCGATGAGGGGGATCGGTTGCTGGCCCTCGCTCACCTCCCTACGCCACGCATCAAACAAGGCACCTATCTTTCCGCCCGGCCCATGCGCCGCTACAATGAATGCCAGAGCCGGCCAGGAAACGAATCCAACAAACACGCCTATGGCCACCCCTGCCCATCCCCCATAGACCAATTCGGTTATTAATCCGGCGATCAATCCAAGGACCAATCCAATGCGCAAAGGATCAAAATGCGACGGGTCAAAGCCTCGCCATTTGGCAATGGGCACAGACGCCCAACCGGCAATGAGACCCCCTACCAGGCCAGCAATCGGACCGCCCAACAACAAGGATATCAGCCCAACGGCCAGTCCGACCCGCAGCCTGAAAAACAACACACGCCAAGTATGATATGCCCGCAGTCGCATGGGAGCCATCACGCCAATGATGCCACCCACCAGGCTGCCTGCCCCTGTGCAGATGAGTAACACTGTCCAACTTGTCGCGTCCTGCCCAGATTTACTCCAGGTAACCCAGGCCATATCAACGAATCCCACCAACAACCCGCCTACTGCGCCAGCCAGCGTGCCGAGCAGGGTTATGAGAGTCGTCATTCGCCAGTCGAGTGACAGCTCATCAGCTACGAGTTTAAATAGGTGCCCTGCATATTCTTCATCCTCGCAGTTGCGCCACTCGCGCCACAGAACATTCTGCCAGTCTTGGGCGCGACCACTAACCGGGGATGGCTGACTGCTATGATCTTTCTGTAAAGCCGCATCCTGCATTAACCGTGTCACCCACTCACTCCACATGTCCAAACCTGCTATCCAAAACCCACAACGTATTTCTGATAGCCGGCACTCGGGACGGATAAAGCAAGGCATCTGCTTATAGAGAGGTTCTCGATACGAAGATGACGCCAAGTGGTTGTTTCATGGCCTCACCGTCTCCGCCATGTGCGCCAAACCCGTCCGCGGCCGGCAAAGGACTTCTCCATGACCCACAGTATTGGGTCGAGAATACGGCGGGGAACAATGGCAACCGGCAATCGCGCACCCAGAGGCCCGGCGCCCAATGCCGAAATGATGGAAAAGCTGATACTTTTGAAATTGGCCTCGGCAGCGTTTATAAACTCGTGGGCATGCAGCTCCCTTTCGGTGAACTCGTGGAGCCGGGCAGAGATGTCGTGCATACGCTGCATGTACCCATCGGGCTGGGCCAGGGCTTCCACAGAACCCTGAATAAGGTAGGTGCGCAAATCCTCCCACTGGCCCGTAAGGCAAGTGGACAATTGGTCAGCTTTGGTATAGACCACGATCAGGTGCTGGGACTGCGTTCGGCCTCCAAGTTCTCTCAGGCCGACCACATAGGTGTTGAGGAGTTGTTGCACCTCAGCCCGGGGGTCTTCCAGGTCAGGGATGCTGATTAGGAGCATAGCAGCCTTGGCCCGCCGCACAAAACCGGCAAACTGGACCAGTTGCGTGGGCTTTTCAAATGACTCCCCGCCCGTGTCAAAGAATAGCAGCGTACAGTTGGGTTGCATCGGGATTCCCTCGGCGCGGACCATCGTTGGCCGGGGAAAGTTTTTGGGCGTGGAGTCCGGCAATGCTCCCTTTTCCAACATCCTGGCGTTGCCATAGACCGTATCGAGGCTATCCTCGTCGAGACCCATGGTGAAAAACTCCGGCCAATCGCGGGCCAGGGTCAGTTTTTTTAGGGTGTAGAAGAGGGAGGCAAAGTAGACGGTCTTGCCGTGCTGGCGAAAGCCGATAGCGCTGATGACCACCGGCGGATACCTGCGGTAATCCTGGGCATACAAAGCTGGCACCTGCTCATTGCAAATGGGGCAGAGGTGGACAGAGGCCGGATTACCGGCCAATTTCTCCTGCTTGAACCTCACGTCGGCCAGGCAGAATGGACAAAGCATGATGGTCCTCTTTCGAGTCGGTTTTCGTTATTCGGCTGCACCTAGCGCCCTGTCAAGACTAACCCATAGGTCCCCTTTCCCCTGTGCAGGCCTGCCCCGAGGGCGGCCCCGAGGGGGGACCGTGGGTGGGGAATTGGGAGGTAATTTTGACACCCATAGCGCTTGGTCGTACTCGTCAAATCCCGCAAAGCGGGATCAAATCACTGTTGACAGGGTATTAGTTCCACTTGTCCAAATGTGCGCTTCAAGACTTTGAGAGCGTTTTCCGATAATCTACATTCCGGCATTTTAGTATATCATATCTGCCCCTGACTGACAATCACTCGGGCCAAATTCTAATAATTCCTAACTAATTCTAACCAAAATAAAAAACGTCTTGTGGCTACCACAGCCCCGGCAGTAATGCCTTGCGCTCTGGCGGATAGTCTGCGAAGTGCTCCCGATACCAGCGATGGTGGGCTCGCGCGCGGGGCGCCAGGTTGGCCACCGTCCATACCGCAAAGGCCAGGCCGGCCAGCGACCAGGTTGCCAGTGCCCACCCCATCCACTCGACGATCTCGCCCAGGTAATTGGGGCAGGAAATCCAGCGATACAGGCCACCCTGAGGGATCACGTACCCGTCTTCGCCAGGCTGGCGAAGACGGCGCAGCGTGCGATCCGCCTGGCGATTGATGATGTAGCCCGCAAGAAAGAGCGCCAGGCCCGCCACGAAGCGCGGGTTGGCCAACCACCCGGCCGGATAGCCACCCGAAAGCGTAAAGAGATACCTCCCATTGAAATACCCGTTGACCACATTGAACAGAAAGGCCATACCCACGACGACCAGCGGCATGCGCTTACTCGTACCCCGCAGCCCGAAGGGATA
>JAHELX010000380.1 GCA_024643945.1 Anaerolineales bacterium | reverse complement strand
CCAGCGAGGGAGTGGGAGTGGTGGAAGCGCCCCGTGGAAGCCTGATCCATCACTACAAGACGGACGACAGAGGGATCGTACAAAAGCTGAACATCATTGTGGCTACAGCCCATAATTACGGCGCCATGTGCCTGAGCATCAAGAAGGCGGCGATGGGGGTGATCAGCAAAGGAACACAGATCACGGAGGGAATTCTGAACCGGATCGAGATGGCTTTTCGGGCCTACGATCCGTGTATAGCCTGTGCCACTCACTCTCTGCCCGGCCAGATGCCGCTGGAAGTGATCGTCCGTAATACAAAGGGCGAGGTGGTGGAGCGACTGAGCCAATATGTCACCTTTCATTGAGTAATTTCGGCCTTTTTTCACTATCTTCAGCGCTTCACAGGAGGTTTCCAATGGTTCCTTATCGCTTGTTACAAGGCTTTGATCTCTTCGAAGGCCTGAACGAGGATGAGTTGAAGACTATCGCCGCTCTGGGCCACGAGGAGAACTTTGACGAAGGCGAGGTGATCTTCCAGGAAGGGGCGGAGGCCAGGCGTGTCTACCTGCTGCTCGAAGGGCGGGTAGTCCTGCGCTTCCGCTTGCCGCTGCAGCCGCCCAGCCGAGAGACGACCATTGACACGATGGGCAAGGGAGAAGCTTTCGGCTGGTCAGCGCTGGTGAGACCACACCGCCTCACCGCCATGGCCATCTGTTCTGAGTCGTCCAAGTGTCTGGCTTTCGAGAGGGAAGATCTGCAAAAGTTGTTTCAGGAGAACAACTCAATCGGCTACGTGGTTATGGAGCATCTTACCGCAGTGATTGCCAGCCGCCTTCGGGATGTCCGCCTGCAACTCATCCGGGAGCTCGGACTATCCTTGATGCACGGATGGTAGGGGGTGTAAGATGTATCGCGCATCCAATACAAACACGCCGACCCCTTCACAAAGGGGTCGGCGTGTTGAATCAAGAGACCGGCTGTGCCGTCAGCCGGTCCCCAAAAGGAGGAGAAGAGGAGATTGCCTGGGCCCTGTAGCCTCGCGCGTCCCGCCGGACCACGTCTTGACTTCAGGCCGGTGATCGCTCTTGATCACCCTGGCACCCTCATTGTAACATACCCCACCTTTTGATACTGAACGCCAACCCTACGGGAAGTATACGCTAATTGGGCCGGTACCCGTCTCTGCATTTACCCCCTATGCACGCCTCACCCGCAGCGTGATGTAGGCGGCCACCCCAATGATGGTAATGGCGAGGAGAAGCAGCCCGGCGAATCCGGTCAGCATAGCCGTCCCTCCCACCAGTGTCCTGGTCGAGTCTCCCGGCTGGGCCATGACCCATAGCGACGCAATGACCATCATTACCGTGAGCCCGTTCCACAGGCCGTGGAGCGTCACGCTGGTCACATAGCCGCCGAGGAGTGGCCAGGGGCGGCGCGAGGCGAGCGTCCGCGTCCAGCCCAGGCCGGTGATGCCGGCGGCAGCCATATGCATGGCCGTGGCGCCAACCCGCAACAAGACGATCCCCGCCCAGAAGGGCAGGTTGGCCGCCCCGTTGAACAAGCCCTCGGCGATGGCGAAGCCGGCTCCAATGGCGATGCCCCACAGCCAACCCTGAGCTGGCGTCGGCTTCCCTCGTGTGACCAGGGCCAGCAGCGGCACGCCGATGCTTTTTGCCCCTTCTTCGATCATCGGGGCGACAATCACCAGCAGCATGGCTACCGCTACAAGAATGGCGGGATTGAGCAACCAGCGAGCGAGCGTCTGCGGATCCTGCAATAGGGTGGGATCGGCCAACATAGCCCGCAACTCGGCCAGTTGTGCCAATCCGCCCGGCGTAAGGGCTATCACCATCCCGGCGGCGATCAGCCCGATCACTACCGCCAAGGCCTCCAGGGTAAAAGCGATGGCCGTCGCCCCAAAGGCGCCCAGGGCCATTTGGCCCATCACCTGCCGTTGCGTTGGGGCAGAGGCATGGCCCTTCATCCCATACCCGACCAGCACCAGCATGGCAAGGGCAGGTAAGGCCACACCCAGCACGTGAAAGAAGGGGAACGTAAAGGGGGGAGCCAACAAGTTAAATGAGAGAATAGCCTGGCCGATGGCCAGGGCCAGCACCAGTCCTGCCAGGCAGCCCCAAAACCAGCGTATCGCCGGCCAAAACGGACGGCTTCGTCGTCCCTGCAAGCCGGCGTAACCGGCCCAGGCCAGGGTGCCTCCGAATCCCAATCCCAGGGCCGCCATGCTGAGGCCAATGGTGGTCACGCCCAGCGCGTTGGTTTCCTGGCTGCCTTTCAATGACAGGAAGATGAACAGCCCGCCCGCCAACGGTCCTAGCGTCAGCGCCGCCAGCCCGGAGACCAGGGCCAGGATGCTGGGCCAGCGGAGGCGGGGAGAGGGCGCATCAGGTTGTGGGGCTAGCGTATGCGTAGGTTCCGTTTGGGAAGAAGAGATTCCAGTATCCATATCGCTGCTCGCTTGTCTAGGGGATGGTTGTTGTTGCCACATTTGGGACTCTGGATGCAACTGGGGCAGCCATCGTCGCAGGGACAGCTCCTGATCGTCTCCAGTGTCGCTCGCCACAGTTCCTCCAGCAGGGCGAATCCCTGCTGGCTAATGCCCACGCCGCCGGGATGTCCGTCGTAAATGAAAATCTGTGGCTGTCCGGTGTCGGGATGGTTAGCCGTGCTCAGGCCGCCGATGTCCCAGCGGTCGCACATAGCAAACAGAGGCAGCAGGCCGATGGCGGCGTGCTCCAGCGCGTGTAGCCCGCCCAAAAAATCCCAGCCCCGGCGGCTCAGGCGGTGACCCCACTCCGGCGGCACGTCCCACCACAGGGCCTGCGTTTCAAAGGTCTGGGCGGGCATATCCAGGAACTCATCGCTCAGGATGGCCTCGCTGTACTGGCGCACCTGGCGGAATCCGACCACCTGCCGGGTGACGCGCACCATCCCCCAATAGGCCAGGGTGCTGTCCATCACCTGGTGCCGGGCCGACCCCATAATGCGCACGTCGCTGACCTCGCGCGGCTGGGTGTAATAGTCCACCTGGGCCGGGCGCAGCAAGGCATGACCCTGTTCCAGATCCAGGGCCGTCACCAGGTACGACTCTCCCTGGTGCAGATAGATGGCTCCGGGGTGGGCTCGCGCCGGGGCTGTCGCTGAATCGACCTCTTCCAGACGGCGAAGGCCCTGCGTCTCATCCAGCAAGGCTACCGGCCGCCCCCCAATGCTGCGGATGCTCACGTCTTGGGCAGGATAGTCACGACCTGGGTAATACCAGCGGTCTTGTTCGGGTCGGTAGGTCAGGATGTCCCGCTTTTCCAATTGGATCATGGCCTGGACGAATCCGGGGCCGAAGCGGGCTTCGTCGGCGCTGCTGAGGGGGTATTCATGGGCGGCGCAGGGCAGGTGTTGTTCCAGGATGGTCACGTTGTCGGGGTTGATGAGGGCATGCTCGTGCGGCCGGCCAAACAGCTCTTTGGGGTGCCGCATGTAATATTGGTCCAGTGGATCGTCCAGGCCAATGAGCACCGCCAGCGAAGGCCGGCTCCCCCGCCCGGCCCGGCCGGCTTGCTGCCATAGGCTGGCGATGGTGCCAGGGAAACCGACGGAGACGGTGGCGTCGAGGCCTCCCACGTCCACGCCCAGTTCCAGCGCACTGGTGGCGGTGACGCCGATGAGTTGGCCGTTGAACAGATCGCGTTCGATCTGGCGCCGATCGCCGGCCAGGTAGCCAGCTCGATACGACGCCACCCGCGACTTGAGCTGGGGATCGGTTTTGCTCAGGGCGTCACGGGCGTAGCGCAACACCAATTCGGCCACCACGCGGGCCTTGGTAAAGGTGATGTTGCGCAACCCCCGGCGCGCCATTTCGGCGAACAAGGTGGCCGCCTCGGCATTGGCGCTGCGCCGGCCGGTGCGACGCCGGTCTACAAAAGGCGGATTCCACAGCGCAAAGACTTTGGGTCCCTGGGGCGAGCCGTCGTCGGCGATGACCACCGGGCGGACGCCGGTCAGCCGCTCGACATGTTCGCCCGGGTTGGCGATGGTGGCTGAACAGCAGATGAAGCGGGGCGAACTGCCATACAATTCGCACAGCCGGTTCAGGCGGCGCATGACCAGCGCCACGTGCGAGCCGAAGACTCCCCGGTAGACGTGCGCTTCGTCTATGACGACGAAGCGCAGGTTGCGCAGGAAATCGGCCCACAGGTTATGGTTGGGCAGGATGCCCAGATGCAGCATGTCGGGATTGGTGAGGATGACGGCCGCCTGGCGGCGCAGCCTGGTTCGGGTCGACTGGGGAGTATCGCCGTCATAGGTGCCGAAAGATAGCGCCCGGCCGCCCCCCTTGCCGCGGAGGGTAGCCTGCCCATGCAGCCCGCGGGTCAATTCTTTCAAGGCGCGCAGTTGGTCCTGGGCGAGGGCTTTGGTGGGGAAGAGGTAAAGGCCGCGGGCGTGGGGATCGAGCAAAGCGGCTTCGACTACCGGCACGTTGTAAGCCAGCGTTTTGCCGCTGGCGGTGCCGGTGGCGACAACCACGTGCTGCCCGTCGCGAACCGCGTCGATGGCCTGGGCCTGGTGGCGGAAGAAGCGCTCAACGCCAATCCCTTTCAGGGCGGCATCGAGTGCCGGTGGCAGGGGGCGGCTCAGCCGGGCGTAGCGCGCGCGACGGGAAGGCAATCGCTGCATATGCTCGAGCTGGTTGCGATAGAAAGGTTGTGTGCGCAGGTAGCGCAAAAAGCCAGTCGGGTCCATAATCACCCAATGTGTGTCAACGATGGGTAACTCGAAAAATGCCTTCGCACCGGGTCGCCAGATTCTTCAGGCGTTTGCAAAATCAAGAGCAACTCCGCTTTCTCCGTGGTAGGATTTCGCCAATGGTGCGGCAACTGTGCTTCGAACAACAAGAAGTCGCCTTCGTTCAGCGTGTATACATCCCCATCAATTTCATATTCCACTTCACCCCGCACGCAATAAACAAATTCGTGCCCGGAATGAATGACCTGCTGCCTGCCACTCTCTGAACCCGGAGCCAGGGAGATGAAAAAGGGCTCCATCTCTTGTCCCCGCAGCCTCTCACCGATGCTTTCGATGGTTACCCCTTTGCCGGTAATGGATGGGCGCTCCCCGGCTTTGACGTGCATAATATCCGTCTGCACGTCCTCGTCGAAGAAATAGCCTATCTTCACATTGAGCGCCGCCGCCAGACGTTGCAGCGTGGCCACACTGGGAGAGATCTCGTCCCTCTCGATCAGACTGATAGCATTCGCAGAGAGGCTAGCCAGGCTGGCCAGGTCTCTTTGTGTCAAATCTCGCTCTTTTCGCAAGGCACGCAGCTTTGTCCCCAACGATAATACTTTGTCCATTTTGTTATCCTGCCTGCGAGGAGTCCATTATATTGTGACTCATTCTATTACTTTTGGCGGCAATTGACAAATGCATTGTGAAAATATCCCAAACCCATATTTATGTTATCTAGATATAATATATTGGTAATTTATCCCAATTTATTAGCAATAATAACTAATTTCCTTGACACAGAAACAATTTTATGGTATTATTTTACTGAAAATACTGGTTTTTTCACATTAAGTTGGTAATTATGTCGGCTAGAGAACCGTGGCGTAACGTTGGGCGAAAAATTCGCTACCTGAGAAAGGCGCATCGCTTGACGATCAAGCAACTGGCTGTCGGATGCGACCTTTCGCCTAATGCTATCAGTCTGGTGGAACGGGGTCAGGTTGCGCCAACCGTGGTCACACTGTGCAAGATCGCTTCCGCCCTGGGAGTGCCGGCCAGTTCGCTGTTCCAGGAAGTGTGCCCTAACGAAGTCATCCTCATTCGAGCTCGGGACTACCATGCCGGCCAGCCGGCCAGTCGGGCATTGGATGCTCTGGCGTGTGGCATTGTCTCTCAAGAGCGCCAATCGCGGCCCGACGTTCATGCCCTGGCCGCAGAAGACGAGGATGTCCTCGCTTCCTATTCACACCAATCTGTGCTCTGCCTCTGCGGCCGAATCGAATATGAGGCCAACGGCGATAGCTATCAATTGGAACCTGGTGATAGTCTCTCAATCAACGGCAACGCTCCGCATCGCTGGAGAAACCCCAGCTCCAAGACGGCCGTGGCCGTCATGGTCATTCCCCCCAAATTCATGCAGGAGTCAGAAGAAGGAGAGTAAGTCG
>JAHELX010000379.1 GCA_024643945.1 Anaerolineales bacterium | reverse complement strand
AGAGCCGGGGAGCACCCTGGCCCTCCCCCTACGAAGGGGAAAGCCGGGGAGCACCCATACCCTCCCCCTCGTAGGGGGAGGGCCAGGGAGGGGGTCCTAGAAGAGAGATCTGACGGCCTCGATTACTCGCTCTTCGCTGGGCACGTAAAACTGCTCCATGACCGGGGCGAAGGGAACAGGTGTGTCGGGCGCCGACACGCGTTTGATGGGCGCATCGAGCCAGAAGAAGGCCTCCTCGGCGACGATAGCCGCAATATCGGCGGCCCAGCCACCGGTGAGATTGTCCTCCTCCACAATGACGAGTCGGCCCGTCTTGCGCACCGATTCCAGGATCAACTCTCTATCCAACGGTACCAACGTGCGCGGGTCAATGATCTCGGCTTCAATCCCTTCCCGCGCCAACTCTTCGGCAGCGGCCAGAGCGCGATAGACTGTGAGCAATTTGCCGACGATCGTGACATCACGCCCCTCGCGACGGACAACCCCCTGGCCAATGGGGACCAGATATTCCTCGTCGGGCACCTCGCCAATAGGACTGAGCGCTCCCTTTTCAGAGCGAGGTCCCTTGCTGCCGTAGAGAAGTTTGTGCTCGAAGATGAGGACCGGATTGTCATCCCGGACGGCGCTTTTGAGCAAGCCTTTGGCGTCGTAGGCGGTCGAGGGCACCACCACCTTGAGCCCCGGGACATGGGCCAGGAAAGCTTCCAGGCTCTGGGCGTGTTGAGCCCCGCGCCGGGTAGCACCTACCGGCACCCGCATCACCATAGGCACTTTAACCGTCCCGCCCGACATATACGTCATCTTGGCCGCCTGGTTTACGATTTGGTCCATCGCCAGGAACAGAAAGTCTCCATACTGTACATCTGCGATAGGTCGCAATCCACCGATGGCTGCGCCGACGGCTACCCCGGTCAGGCCAAGTTCCGAGATAGGGGTGTCAAGGATGCGTTCATGTCCAAACTCATCGGACAGTCCTAAAGTCACCGTAAACGCGCCGCCAAATCCACCCTTGACCCCGATGTCTTCACCGATGCAGAAGACACGAGGATCACGCTGCATCTCCTCGCGAATGGCCTGGCGCAGGGCTTCGGCGATACTCATCTTGGCCATATCAACCCTCCTCCAGGAGTTTGGAGTTTCGAGTTTGGAGCTCGGAGTCGCTGGCAACGTTAAACTCTACCATCTCAAGCCCCCCGATCCTCACTGGAGTAAAAGACGTGTTTCAGCGTATCGGTGGGCTCCGGGGAGGGACTCTCTTCGGCGAAAGCCACTGCTTCATCAATCAACGCCACCACCTCTTGCTCAATGCTCGCCAGCATCTCGTCGGTAGCCAGCCCTCTCTCTTTAAGGCGCTCCCCCAGGCGCAGGATAGGATCTTTTGTCTCCCACATCGCCTCTTCCTCTTTGGAGCGATAGGTGCGGGGATCGCTGCGCGAGTGACCACACAAGCGATACGTTTTGCATTCGACGAGCGTTGGCCCTTCGCCTCCCCGGGCACGCGCAATGGCCTCACCGGCAACCTGATGAACGGCCTCTACATCATTGCCATCTACCACCACGCCGGGCATACCGTAGGCGGCAGCACGATCGGCAACGTTTTCAATTTTGAAGGCCACAGAGACCGGCGTCGAAGCAGCATACAGGTTGTTTTCGCAGACGTAGACGACAGGCAGATTCCAGATAGCCGCCATGTTCAGCCCTTCGTGAAACGCGCCCTCGTTGGCAGCGCCGTCGCCGAAGAAACAGACGGCTACCCGGTCTGTGCTCAATCGCTTAAAGGCCAGGGCTATCCCCGCCGCGATGGGGATGTTACCCCCGACGATAGCGATGGCCGGGAGCATACCGACGTTGATATCACCGACGTGCATGGAGCCGCCTTTTGCTTTGCAACAGCCGGTGCTCTTGGCAAATAACTCGGCCATAATTGATCGCGGCGAGACTCCCTTAGCAATGGCGTGACCATGGGGCCGATGGGTGCTGAGCGTATAGTCATCAGGACGCAGGTGAGCACAAATGCCGGTGGCGACTGCCTCCTGTCCGATGTAAAGGTGAAGAGTGGAGGGGATTCGTCCCTGCATAAACAGGTAGTTGCAGCGCTCCTCGAAGCGCCGGATGGTGAGCATGGTGCGATACATATCTAGCAATGAAATATTGAGATTGGACATTTGACGATCCTCGGTTAAGGACTCAGGGACTCAGGGAATCAGGACTCAGGAAATCAGGACTCAGGAAATCAGGTATCGGGCAGTCAAGTAGCAAACCACCTGATTCCCGGCTCCCTGATATCTGATCCCCTGATTCCCTAAGTCCCTGATTCCCCGATTCCCTGATTCCTGATTCCCTGATTCCTGATTCCCTCATTCCCTGAGTCCTGATTCCCTGATTCCTGATCCCCTGACTCCCTGCCCCATTAAAGATTCTTGGGCGCGAACTTGGGGTGGAAGCCCGGGCCGGCATATCCCCACGGAGTCTTGGGGCGTTTGCGAATGCCCCACGTTTCGGCTGCTGCACGAAACTCGGGGTACTTCTTCGCCGCCTCTTGCAGGCTCATCCCAGACAGTACGGCATCAATCGCCTGTCGCCAGGCCATCGCACCCGCTTTATAACCCATCGGATGGCCAAGCATGCCACCGCCAGCCGGCACAATGAAGTCAATACCATGTTCCTGGATCAGCACGTCCACCAGGCCTGGGTACATGCCGGCCGCCGGCATGGGCCAGGTGCGCTTGATGTTGTAAAAAGGAGCCCGCAGCGTCTGCGAGGTACGCAGTTCTTCCTCCACAGAGCAGACCTGCAGGCTGGACCACAGCGAAGGAGTCAACATCATATCCGCCCCGCATAAGCGGGCCAACTTGGACAACACTGAGAAGCTCATCGTCGGCAGGAAGCCAAGCATATGCGACACATGCCACAGAATAGGAACGTCAATTTCAGGGTCATCGGCCAGCACTTTCAGGGTTGAGAGACCGGCGGAATAGGCCAGCAATAGCCCGGTAGC
The DNA here is from genome assembly GCA_024643945.1 of Anaerolineales bacterium. Next base: position 3,171 of record JAHELX010000379.1, on the reverse strand, counting down.
TCCGGCACGGACGGCGCGCCGCGCCTTTTCGGCAACTCGATCCACCTCGTCGGTGATGCTAACCATGTACAGGGTTTTGTGGCCAGTCTCCTTTTCTGCTTTTTCCAGGGCCTTTAATACCGCTTCCAGGCGCGCGTCGAAAGGGCTGTTGGCGAGTTCGCTGCACATCTCGTCATCTTTGCACAGATCGGCGCCTCCCAGTGCACTCTGGTAGACCTGCGCCGCCGTCTCTTCAGGCGTCATCCCCATCTTGGGCTTGATGATTTGCAAGATGAGTGGCCGGTCGTGGACATTCAGCTTTTCTCGCAACCCTTCGATGCCGAACTTGGGGCCGTTGAATTTCTGGGCGACGGCTCTGGGAATATATACGTCGAGCATGCGCACCCGATCGCAGAAAGCGAAGATATTGCCGGATATGGAGAGGAGCATCATGGGGACATTCACGTTCTCCTCCCAGGCAGCAATAGGAAAGGCAAGTTGTACGATGGCCTTTTTCGTTCCCTCGGGTGCGGGAATCTCATAATATCCCAGTACTTTGCTTGACAGACGCTCGCGTACCTCTGATGTCTCCTCTTTCACTTCCATCCAACTGGCAGTAGAGCCCTCCAGGGCCAGCCGTTGTACCTGCCCCAGGTGGTCAATGAACTCGGCGTTCTCCATTGTGTCTTCGATGTAATAAGTGCCGACGACAAACCGGTCCTGATCCAGGCTCTCCCACATATAGTTGAACATATGGGGATCGTACAGTTCTTTCGCCATTAGTAATCTCCTTCGTCCTTTGTCTTCCGTCGTTCGTCCCTGATAATTATTGCTGCGAGTTTTTGAGATGCTCATCAGCCAAGTAGCGCCTCACGGATCATGGCCGAGGCCTCCATCGCGTCACCGCTGGCGACAACCTGATCGATGCGGTCGCGTCCGATTTTGTCCAGCAGGCCGTGAAGCCCCTTGATCCAACGTATACTCTCACTGGCAGCCCGAATGCCATCCTCACGATAGGGGAAGATGTCGAGGGCATACCAGCCGCCGTAGTTCATCCGGTCCAGCCAATAGAGAAGTTCCAGCATCTCGATGGTATGGACTGAGCCGACGGTCATGTCGTCGTCCCAGAGCCGCCAATTGTCATTGAAGTGCATATAAAAGAGCTTCTGGCCGAAGTATTGCAGCAAGGCAGCCGACTCGGCAGCGCTTTCGTACGCCATCAGAGCGTGCCCTACATCAATCATCGCCCCCACGTTTGGCTTGTTGACCTTCTCAACCAGGAGCAGAGTCTTACCGACGGTGCCGACGAAGCAGTGGGTACGCGGCTCCTTGGGCTTGTATTCGACTACCAGCTTGACCTCCGGCACGTGCTCGGCACACTCGATAGTGCCCTCGATGATGCGATTCCAGGCAGCCAGATAATCGGCCTGCAAGGGATAGTCATAGCCATCCTGGCCAAACCACACATCTACGACCTCGCACTTCATCTGCTTCGCCCATTCCATAGACTTCTTGACCTGGTAGACAGCATCACGGCGAATCTGCGGATCGTTGGAAGAAAAGGAGCCCCAGCCCCACTTGCCGGAGGCCCAAATGTCCGGAGTGACGCAGGTCACCTCCAACCCGGCATCTCGGATCTGCCGGTGAACCTGCTCGATGTTATCGTCGTTGACGTGCCACAAGCCAACCACTTCGACCCCGGTGAGACCCTCAACGCGGGTGGCGGATTTGATGAGTTCTTCGCTCGTTAACCGCTCACCGTAGCCAGACAGGACATAGCGGTCGGCACAGGCATTGAAGGTGTTAATGTTAGCAGAAAAGCGTAGAGTCGTTGCCATAGTTCCTCTCCTTATTATCAGGTAACGGGCTGTATACTCGGCTAATCTTACCGGATGTCTCAAAGGTCGTGGGGTGGGCTTTTCCCCACCCACGGTCCCGAGCGCCCAATGGTCCCCTGCACAGGGGAAAGCCCCCCACGGGGCTGCACAGGGGAGAGGGGACCTATGGGCTGGCTTGCCTGGGCCTGTCCCACCCTACTTTTCAAACACGCTCTTAGGGCCGCGCGAGAGTCACCTTGAAGTCATAGCGGTCTCCACGCCACACGGCCTCTAAGTATTCAACGGCGACGCCGTTGGCAGCGTAGGTTACGCGTTCCATATACATCACAGGACTATTGTCTCGAATTTGGAGCAATTGCGCCTCGTGAGGGGCCGCGCAACGCGCCCGTAGAACTTCCTGGCCGGTCCACAGACGCAACCCGTAGCGAGTTTCGAGCAGGCGATACAAAGAACTAGTGAGGTCGTTCTCTTCCAGTTTGGGGCATAATTCAACTGGCAAATAGGCAGTTTGCAAGCTGAGAGGTTCATCGTCAACAATACGCAAACGACACAATTCATAAACGAGACTACCCGCTGACACTTCGAGGGCATGTGCTATGTAGGGTGCCGATGGAATCTGCTCGAGCGAGACTACCCGGGTAGTCAGGGACCACCCGCGCCGACGCATATCCTCCGTCGTCGAGACCAATTGGGTCAGTTCATGCTCAACCCGACGGACGGCGGCAAAGGATCCCTTGCCCTTTTCACGGTATATCCAGCCATTTTGCTCAAGCACGTCCAAGGCATGTCTGACAGTAGCACGCGTAATGCCGTGGCGCTCGGCAAGTTCGTTTTCTGAAGGAAGTTGGTATATCTCGTCCCGCGACTCGCGCTCGCTGATTTCTCGCCTGAGCAGATCAGCCACTTGCTGGTAATAGGGTAAGGGACTGTTCTTGTCAATAACCTGCATACAGGCTCCCTTGTTGGGAGAGGTGACCAATCGGCGGGGTATGGCCTATCGCCCACAGAATCTGCAACCTGTCTACTTGTATAGACAAGTTCAATATAGCATATAACGCATCCAGTGTCAAGAGAAACTTCCAGCATCCACCACCTGCGCCTTAGTTATCTTGCCAAGATACGCTGAGGGGAATGGCTTCTTTACAGCCATAGAGAGCGCTTGAGCGATTACATGAAAAAGCGACACCCGACCATTGCCCGGTGTCGCTTGCTACTGCCGTAACTGTTAGCCCCCCGTCAAAACTTCGCTGCCAGCATTTGCACCGACTCCGTTGCCAGGCGGATGAACGGCTCGGCATACAGGGCAATGCCCAGCACCACCAGTACGTTAACGGCTACTACCGCCTTCAGCGGA
>JAHELX010000378.1 GCA_024643945.1 Anaerolineales bacterium | reverse complement strand
GCGATCCGGCGGGCCTGATCGAGGGCTGGCTGGACGGGCACGCCTTTAAGGCGACCGACACCTGGGTGGGGAACGTGCGGCTGGTCAGCTATGCGGCGCCGCTGCCCCCTGGTGACTTAACACCGGCTGATGTTCGCCTGGGCGATCATGTGACGCTCACCGGTTACCGGCTGGTTTACCCGTCCCGCAATGGGGACTTCGCCCCCAGCGGGGACTTCGCCCCCACTTCGTCGACGCAGACCGTTCCGGGGGAGATCGTGCAGGTTCAACTCCGTTGGACGACCGATGCTCCCCTCAATACTCGCTACGTGGTGTTTATACAGGCCCTCGACGCAGCCGACCACCTGGTCGGCCAGCGGGACGCGGAACCGGTAATCTCTACCATGGACTGGAAGCCTGGCTTGCCGGTGCTCGACCGTCGCGGTCTGTTCATCGAGCCGGGGACGCCGCCGGGTGAGCATCGCATCATCGTCGGATTATACGATGCCGTCACCGGTCAGCGACTGGCGGTAACCTCCGGGCACTCCGCCGCCGGCGGCGACTCTGTGGTGTTGGGGACTTTCAGCATTGAACGGCCGGCGACGCCGCTGCCCGTGGCGGCGCTGCGCTTCCATCACCCGGCTGGCGTCGACTTGGGGCCGCTTCGCCTGCTGGGCTACGACCGCTACAAGCTTGGTCATCGCTACGACCCCGATACCGCGCTGCATCCGGGCGATCCGCTGCACCTGACTCTCTATTGGCAGGCTCAAAGCCGGACCCCAACCGATTGGCAGGTGGCGTTGCGCCTGGCACCGGCCGCCAACCCATCTTCGCCGGTCGCCGAGGGGGTCTTTCCGGCGGCGGGCGTGGATTATCCGACAGGAGGCTGGGAGCCAGGCGAGATAGTACGTGCCCAGTTCGACCTCTTCCTGCCGGGCGACGTGACCCCAGGTGACTATCGCCTGAGTCTCGGCTTGCGGGATGAGGTCGGGACATCAGAGGGAGGCACGTTTATCCTGGCCCTTATCAGCGTTGAGTGAGCCACTGACCTTCTGCTTGATGCGCCGCTCCTGGACCGGCACCAGAAAAACCGGGCGCCGGGTCTGCTGCACAACGCGATCGGCCACACTGCCCATGAAAAGACGGTCCAGTCCACCCCGGCCGTGCGTTGCCAGCATGATCAGATCGACTGCCTCGGACTCACTCACCGCAACAATCGTACGCGCCGGCCCGGAGCCGGTCACCACTGCCTGGACATTCAGACCCTCTTCGCGAAAGGCAGTCGCGATGCTTTCAAGATACAGGCATATCTCTGCCTCGGCCTCGGCTCGCAAACCTTCCACCGCCTCCGCCATAGCCCCATACTTCCACGTCTCGGGCACCTCAGGTACCGACAGCAGCAGGATTTCGCTATTGAAACGCGTGGCCAAGGCATTGGCATAAGGCAGCATCCTCTCGGCGTACTCAGAGCCATCCAGAGCCAGCAGCAACTTCTTTAACTGCGGCGACTTGCCGTTCCCATTGGATGCGGGTCGGACCAACAACACGGGCTTATTGACCAATCGAACGATTTTGTTGGCTTCTCTTCCGATCAGCCTGTGATCGGCGCCAGAGCATCCATGGGTACTCATAACGACCAGATCCACCCCACCCTCGTATGTCAGGGCATTGATCTCGTCAGCTATCGGCCCAACGCCGACCGCATAGCCAACTTCCACGCCATTTCCGTTCGCGTACGCCTGCCGGGCAATCTGGCTTAAGTAAGCTTCTCTCTCGACCCGGCTCGCCTCAGCCATCTGCCTCTGCCGAGCCTGTGTTGTGGGGAAGAAGCGTAGCCGATCTTGGGCCTGGAGAACCGACACCAACGTCAGAGAAGCCTGGTATCCGAGACAAATGGTCTCGGCCATTGGCAGCGCTTGCTCGGCAGAAGCAGAGCCATCCAGCGGGACCAGGAGGCGTCGGAACGCCACAGCTTCCCTTCTCCAGCGTTCTCCAAGGGATGGGGCCGGTTGCCATACATCTTGGGCCGATTCGAGGGCAAGCAGCGCAGGTGATGGCGTCGGCGCCACCGACTGTCCCAGGCCAAACCCACCTAGCATAGCCACCTCAATCTCACCCAATTGTTCTTTGAGCGGACTGGGCACCCCTAGCTTTTGCCGGAAGTAGGTAAAGACGACGTAAAGAACCGGGATAAACACGAAATAGGTCCATGCACCTTCCAAGAAACGTTCCCGAAAGATGATAATGGTAGCGCCGGAGGTCAATGTTGCGGCGATCGCCGCTCCGATGAGAGTAGTTACGTGCATCGCAGAGAACTCGGCGGCCAACGCTCGAACCAGGCGTTTGGAAGCCGCCCAACCCGTCATGCTCAACAGGATAAACACTCCGGCCGCGTACAGGGCCAGGTAAGTTTCTTCGCTTGTGCCAAAGGCCAGAAAGCACAGGGCAACCAGTCCCACTTCGATCCAGACCGGTTTGTCGGCAACGTCGAACCGGTTGCGCTGGCCGATAAATGCGGGAATGTAGTGCCGATCTCTCAGACCCAGCGCCAGATTCTGCAACCCCTGGGCGCTGGCAGCCGAGGCCGACAGTAAGACGGCGACACCAATCAGGGTGCCCAGATAAGCGATGGGGGCCGGCAGCAGTCGATCCATGGTTTGAGTAAACACAGACACGTGCTCATTGGTGGGGGCGGACAACTGAAAGATGGCGGGGCCGACGATGAGCATCGTCACTGATGTGGTGCCCATAATGATCAGCAAGCTGCCAAAAGCTTTCTTGCTTTTCTCCTGAGGGGAACCGTCATAAGCCGCTACCAGGTTTGCGAAGACCTCGACGCCAGTCATCACCGCCAGAATGCGTGCATAGCCACCAAAGGTGAAATCCAGATAACCAGGTCTGAAAGCACGCAGATCAAAGGCCGGCAGGTGCAACCCCAGCTTCCACACGGTTGCGATCACCATAGCCCACAGCAACAACAACACGCCGGCCGTTGCCGGCCCAAAAGTCCGGGTGGCGGCCTTGGGGCCGCGGTTGACCAGCCAACCGGTCAGAAGGCTGAGGATAATTGCCACAAAAGTACGGTACTGGATACCCAGGATGGCACTGTTGAGGATAGGGAACCGATCGGCAATGAAGGTTACCAGGGCGGCCATGCTTACCAGGAATGTCAGTGTATATTCGACGAAGGTGATGCTTGCGTTGATCTTCACTGCCCAGCCGCCGAATTCCTCTTCGCTCAGACCACTCCCCCCGCTGCCGTCCGTGACCCAGGTCATCACCAGGCGATACATGGCGGACACCATGGCGATGGTGAATACCACCAGCCAGACGCTTGCGCCAAAAGTGATCTGAGCCACACCGGCGACCACAATCAGCTTGAGAAAAGGCCCAAAAACGTACAAAGGCGACGTTGCAGGATCGCCGCCCCCGGCCAGGGCGCCTTCCAGGGAGTTGGATAGTTTGCGCGAGATATGAGCCACGTTATACCCTCCTTGATCGTCACAGTGTCCCTGCCCCTCCAAGCTGTCCATTGTAAGTCTGGATCAGCTCTGCAAAAAAAACCGCAGATGCTTTTGCACCTGCGCCTGTAGTTTCCAATTGATTCAACTCCGGCGCTTCTTGCACCAGAATATACCAGATGGGACAGAGTTGGGTGAACCCAAAAAGTCTAGCATATATGCCCTTGTTTGTCAAAACGTAGCTGCTCACCCTCCCGGAGCACCCAATAGTCCCGAGCGCTCAATGGTCCCCTGCACAGGGGAAAGCCCCCCCACGGGGCTGCACAGGGGACCATTGGGTGCTCCGGGAGGGTAGGCCGGTAGTCACGTCAAAACCAAAATACAGCTTCTCCATGGTTTGAATTTATGCTATAATTCTTAAGTTGTGGGGTAACCGCTCAGCCTCTCGCAGGTTTAGCGGATCTATAAATGTTGAAATCGTCAGCTCGTTCGAGCTTTGAGATGCAAAATTGCCCTCCTTGGCAACCTGCCCCGTGGGGGGGCTTTGCTCCGGGAGGCTTGTCTGCGTAGCCACGTTGTGGGAAAGTGAAGCTGAGTCCTATGAACCAGCGAGCCCTTCACGGCGAAGTCACACTGGCACGCGCGCTGACCGGCTTCAATGCGACAATGATCGGCCTGGGCGCAATGATTGGAGCCGGCGTCTTTGTACTGACGGGCATTGCCACCGGCGAAGCTGGCCCGGCGGCCATTATCGCCTTTGCGTTGAACGGTATCGTGACCGCCTTTACTGCCTTTAGCTACGCTGAGCTGGCATCGAGTATCCCCGAAGCCGGCGGCGGCTACGCCTTCGTCAAACGCGTCTTCCCGGGTGTAATAGGCTTCACCTCGGGTTGGATGCTCTGGTTTGCTTACACGGTGGCTTGTAGTCTTTACGCCGTTGGCTTTGCCGGCTATTTCATCGAATTGCTGGAGGTTTATTTTCCTCCCGTATATGGTGCCCTGGTGGGGGTGATTAGCCGCGGCCATGCTGTTTCCGTTATCACCTTTGCCATCACCTCCTTTTTCATCACGATCAACGTGCTGGGCGCCGACGTGACGGGCAAAGCTGAAAACGTCATCACCCTGGCCAAGGTCGCGGTGTTGGGGCTTTTCATTGCCTTCGGCCTGGCTGCCATGTTTCGCTCCCCAGAGCTGGCGTGGGCCAATTTTACCCCGTTATTCCCCAAAGGTCTGGGAGGCGTGGCCGTGGCCATGGGACTCACCTTTATCGCCTTTGAAGGATATGACCTCATTGCCACCGTCAGCGAGGAGATCAAGAATCCCACCCGGAACATCCCTATTGCTACCTTCGTATCGCTGGGGGCAGCGGTCATCATATATCTGTTCATCCTTTGGGTCTCTATTGGCGCGGTAGACGCCACCCGATTTGGCGAAGTATACGACAAGCTGCCCAGCCAACTCCCGGCTGAGTTCACCCCGAACGTATTAGATCCGGCCGATCCGGCCTTGAACACGGTGTGGGAAATACTGGGTATCTACAAGGAGACGGGCATTGTCCGCGCGGCGGAAAACTTCATGCCCAGTGTCGGGGTGCTGATCATTGTTTTTGGTGGCCTGCTCTCGACCATGTCGGCATTGAATGCGACAGTGCTGGCCTCGTCGCGAGTGGCCTTCAGTATGGGGCGCGAGCGCATGTTGCCCTCCAGATTCGCTATCATTCATCCAGTCCACCGCACACCACACATCGCCGTGCTGGCGACCGGTTTCATCCTGGCGGCTATGGCGGTGACTCTGCCTATTGAGGTGGTAGGTTCAGGTGCCAGCCTACTCTTCCTGTTATCATTTGTTTTGGTGAATGCCTCGGCCATCATCATCCGGCGCAGCGAACCGGAGTTGAAGGGCTTCAAGGCACCGTTATTCCCTTTGCTGCCCATTCTGGGGATAGTTAGCAACACCGCGCTGGCTATTTACCAGTTTACCTTCCAGCCGATGGCGTGGTACATCAGCCTGGGCTGGGTTGCGGCGGGATTGGTGATCTATTACACCTACACCACCCGCCTGGAAGCGGTTGAAGCCCTGCCATCCGAATTGATTGTACACGAGGAAGTGTTGGCGGTAAAAGAATATTCGGTTCTGCTGCCAGTGGCCAACGAAAAACAGGCGCACCCGTTGTCCATTTTGGGGGCCGCCATCGCCAAAGAACGGGACGGCGAAGTGTTGGCCCTGCACGTGGTGCGCCTGCCGGTACAGCTTTCGTTGGGTGAGGTGCGTTACTTTCTGGCGCAAGGCAAGCCGCTGATGGAAGCGGTAATCCAGGAGGCGCGCGCCTTCGACGTGCCGGTACACACCATGATCCGGGTGGCGCGGCACATCGCTTCGGCGATCCTGGATACGGCCCGGCAGCGGGACTCAAACCTGATCATTTTGGGCTGGCCCGGTTACACCGAGAGTCAGGACGTGGCCTTTGGCAGAATCATCGACCTGCTGGCCAAAAATCCGCCATGCGACATCGCCGTGGTCCGCTTCCGTCGCCGCGAAGCCCCCCACCGCATCCTCATCCCCACCGCAGGCGGCCTCCATACGCGGCTGGCGATTGACCTGGCAATTGCCCAGGCTTGCCAGTACGAACGCCGGCATCCGGAGCAATATCCGGTCATCACTTTGCTGTACGTCATGCCCGAGGATGCAAACTCCGGCACGACAGCGCGCCGTTACGAGCTGCTGCGCAGCCTGGCGAC
>JAHELX010000377.1 GCA_024643945.1 Anaerolineales bacterium | reverse complement strand
CCGGATACGTCGTAGCCGATAATAGCCGGCGGCTTTATGCCGGCCCACGCACCGGCCTGGCGAATCTTATAATCAACCGGATTGACCGATGTCGCGTGCACTTTCACCAGAATCTGGCCCGGCCCTGGCTCGGGTTTGGGCATCTCTCGGAGTTCAAAAACTTCCGGACCTCCAAAGCCGGTAATAATCATCGCCTTCATTTCAGAATCCTCCTTTTACTGGAAAAAATGGTCGACGGACTGCTGAGTAAGCTTTTTGAACAATCGGCCCAAGCTCAGTTTGTCTTGGAGATTGGGAAGCGCCGACTCAGACGCCAGTGCCTCATAGATCATTTCATAGCGCTGTATCGTATTGTCCAGGCTGTGCAACTGGACTTTCTGAAGGCTGGCCGCGCCCATGCTTTGCCAGGTCTCAGGGTGATCCGCCAGCAAGGTCATGTAATGAGCTGCTTCTGCCACGTCACCCGCCTGGAACAGGTAGCCATTGACGCCCTCGGCGACCAATTCAGGTAAGGCTCCGGCCCGCGCTGCCAGCACCGGCTTGCCACAGGCCATGGACTCCAGTGTTGCAATACTCAGCAGTTCCGCTTCGCTAGGCATAGCGAAAACGTCCGCGCTGTTCAACAAGGCCGGCAAGTCTGCCTCGGGAACGAAGCCGGTGAAGTGCACTCGCTGACCCAGGTTTAATTCCTGAGCCAGTGCCTCAAGGTCGTTCCGGGCTGAACCCTTACCCGCCACGGCCAGTTGGATGTCATCTCGATCCATATGCTGCAGGGCGCGCAATAGTACGTCCAGGCGTTTCTCGGCATCCACTCGCCCCACGAAGAAAAATAGAACCCGCTCCGGATCCAGTCCATAGCGCAGGCGCCACGCCCGCCGATCCAAATTGGAATCAGGCCGGTAATAATTGAGGTTCACGCCGCACGAGACCGCATAGATAGGCCCCCGCAACCCCTGCCGGCGAAGGATGGTCGCCGCAGTTTTGGAAGGGGCGGTGGCGACATCCAATCGATTGAACAGATCCAGCATCCAGCGCCACAGTACCCAGTAGAGGAGGGGTCTGACCTTGACCAGCCAGGGAACGTAGGGAGCCAGGTTTTCGGGCATAAAGTGGTTGGTTCCCACCACCTTCAGGCCGTGTTGCCGGGCTGCCTTCAGAACGGAGTGGCTTAGAGGGTAATGATCGTTGACGTGGACAATATCCGGCTGGAAGGTGTCAAAAATATGCCGGATGGGCTTCCCGGCGAAGGGTGTGTAATAGGCATCCGGGTGCAAGAAGCGAAACTGAACGGACTTGATGCCATAGATCTGGACACCATGGCGCTCCGTGTAATAGGCGGGACTCGAACCGGAGGGCGTGAGCACGAGGACTTTATGGTTGCGTTGAGCCAGTCCTTCCGCCAGGTTGGTGGTGAAGATGGACTGCCCATTAAAGGCAGGGTAATAAGTTTGTCCTGCGATGATAACGTGCATCGGATTTATCCCTCCCGAATGTCGTCGTTATTTCCGTTAGAATTATTGAGCCCTACGATGTGCCGTATGACAGGCCGCACCAGCCACAGGATCAGCGCCAGCACGAAGAAGCCGGAAGCGACCGGCACCAGATAGCGCACGTCGTGTTCCACCTGTTTGATGGCTTCCGTGGCATAATAGCCAATCAGCACCAGCGATCCGGTCCAGACCAGCTCTCCGGCCAGGATGGGCGGAAACCAGCGCCGCCAGGGTATCCGGGCGAGCCCGGCTGCGATCAGGGCGGGGATCACAAAACCGGCGGTCAGCTTGGCCACCAACAGGATCTTGGGGGCGTGGTTATGCATGCTTTGCTTTAAACGATCCAGGTGGTGGCGGCGTACACCGAACCAGCGGCCATAATGTAACAGCCATTCGGTCTTACCCGCATATCCCAAGTAGTACCAGAGCGTGTCGGAGGTAAGGTTGCCGGTGCTGGCCGCCACAAAGACCAGGTCCAGGCGCAAGAGCCCGGCCGAGGCTGCGGCTGCTCCCAGCAAAGTGGCGATAGGCCCTTCTATGGCTACGAACAGTGCCAATAGCACGTAGTCCCAGTATCCCGGATTCGGCAACTGGCCGCTTTGCAGATTTTTCCAAAAATCATGAATCAGTTGCAGCAGCGATTCCATATGACGGTGTGACGATTGTGATAACTCGACTTTTGTATTAGTATCTCTCTCGGCCAACGTCCGGACCGTAAGCGGTCTTGCCATCTCAGTCTTGGGCTGAGATGACAAGTGCTATCGGGGGGGCAGCCCGATTGTACACAAAAGCCCGTCGGCGGTCAACTACCGCCAAAAAGTCGAATGATAAATGCTTGATCAGAATTCATAAGTGGGGGTTGCCCCTGTCGAACCACCGCCCAATTAACTCGACGGGAGCAACCCCCACGAATATTCGCAAGAGCTGCAGGTAGTTGTGATATATTCAGACTCAACACTTCTTATCCCTTAACTGACCCCGCCAGGATCCCTCGCACGAAATATTGCTGCAGGCTGAAGAAGATCAGCAGCGGCAGCGCCATAGAGACGAAGGCGGCGGCCGTCAGCAACTGCCAGCCACCTCCTAACGAATTGACCAGGTTGCTGATGGTGACGGTCATGGGCGCCACGCTGGGGTAGCCGCCCAGGTAGATCAGAGCCACCAGCAGGTCGTTCCAGACCCACATAAATTGGAAGATAGCCAACGAGGCCAGCGCCGGCACCGAGAGGGGCAGCACCAATCGGAAAAAGGCGGTGAAGCCCGAAGCGCCGTCCAGGTAAGCCGATTCGAGCATCTCGTGCGGCAGCGTGCCGAAAAAGTTGCGCAATAGATAGATAGCGAACGGAAGCCCGTACCCGGTGTGCGCCAGCCAGATGCCAGGGAAAGTGCCTGTGAGTCCTAGTCGGTTGTACAGCCTTAAAACCGGGATCAGTGTCGACTGTAACGGTATCACCAACAGGCCCACTACCGTGACGAAGAGCAGGTCACGGCCGGGAAACTCCATCCAGGCGAAGGCGTAGGCCGCGAAAGCCGCAACCATGATGGGAATCACCGTGGCCGGTATGGTGATGAAAAGGCTGTTGATGAAGCTCTGGCCCATGCCGGAGCTCGTGATCGCCTGGTCGTACAGGTCAAGCGTGAATTGGAAGGGTGTACTGAAAGCGGTCCACCAGCCTGTTTTGGCCACCAGGTATGCCGGGCGGAAGGAGCTGGCCAGCAGCGCTACCGCCGGCTGCATCCAAATTATACAGACAATGATAATGACAATGTGTATCGGCGTGCGCTGCAAGAAGCGCGCCATGCGTGCTAAGAATGAGCCAGTCTCTGGACCTGGACGACTGGTATTGACCGAACTCATCGTATCTCCTCCTGTACACGAAAGCGGCGGATGTTAAACAACATGACCGGAACAATGGCGGCCAGCAGCACCACCGCGATGGCACTGGCACGCCCGAAATTATTGTAATTGAACATCTCCTTGTACATGCGGTTGGCAACCACGTCAGTATTAAAATTCCCGTTGGTCAGCACGTAGACGATATCAAAGGCTTTCAGGGCATAGATTACCATAGTAGTCGCCACGACCGCAATGGTCGAACCCATCATGGGAATGGTGACGTGGCGCAGAACCTGCCATTCGTTAGCGCCGTCCACCCGCGCGGCTTCGATGATTTCGGTGGGAATACCCTTTAGCCCGGCGGAGAGGATCACCAGGCAGAAGCCGGTCCACACCCAGATACCCACCCAAATCAGGGCCGGGTTGTTGGTGGTGCGATCCACCAGCCAGGGTACCGGCTGCCCCCCTAAGGCGACGACAATGGCATTCAGGGTACCGGTCTGGGGTTGGGCAGGTGGTTGATAGTCGTATTGGAGCTTCCAGATGACGCTGGCCGCCACAAACGAGATCGCCATTGGTATGAAGATCAACGATTTGGCGGTTGACTCATAGCGTACCCGGTCGAAGAGGACCGCAAATAGCAGGCCGAAACCCACGGCTAACGCGGTCAGGAAAACTAGCCACAACACATTGTTCCTCAATGAGTCCAGCGTTGACTGGCTGGTGAAAACGTAGGCGTAATTGGCCAGTCCTACCGATTGGGTCGAATTGGCGTTAAGAAAACTGAGATAGATGGTATTGATCGTCGGATACACCAGGTAGAACGTTAGCAAGACGAGCGCCGGCCCGACCCACAGCCAGGGACGTACCCGTTCCCTCGTCCTGTAATGCAGCCGGCCCACCGCCGCTTCCACCAGGGCCACATAACCCACCATGGCAGCGGGGACACCTACCACAACCACTATAGCCAGTAACAATCGGCTTCCGAGCATTGCTTCTCTCCTTTGGCATGGGGACGGTGATCGCAACCGATCACCGTCCCATAGACTGGTGCTTTACTGCGAATAGACGTCCTTCGGGAAGGTAGGAGGGAGTAACCAGGTTTATCGCTACCTGGTTACTCCCGGTACCATCTCTAAGAACTCAAGGCTTCAAGTCTCACTCCAGTCCTGCCGCCTTGCAGGCATCGGCGTACTCTGCTGTGCAGATCTGCTGAACCGTCCAGAAGCCGTCCTTCACCACGGTGTCCTTGATATTGTCCTTGGTGACGACAATCGGGGTCAGCAACACCGACGCCACGTCGATCTTGCCGTTGTTTGTTGTCTTGCCCTGCGTCATTTCAGCCGGCACCGGCGTATTGGTAAGAAGATCATATGCCAACTGCGCTGCCGCATCCGCCTCAGGCTTGATGGCCTTGTAGACCGTCATATACTGATCGCCGGTGAGGATACGCTGGATGGCAGCCAGCTCGGCGTCCTGGCCGGTGATCGGCGGCAGAGGCTTGATGCCGGCCGCGGTCATGGCTGCAATGGCGCCACTGGCGGTGCCATCGTTAGCGCAGTAGACGCCATCCACCTTGTTGCCCAAGGCGGTTAGTGCCTGCTGCATCTCGTTCTGCGCCTGGTTGGGGCTCCAGTCCGGGGTATCGTACTCCTTGGCGATGGTCAGTTTCCCGGCCTGCACCAGCGGATCGAAGACGCTGTGCGCCCCCTGCTTGAACAGCTTGGCGTTGTTGTCGGTGGGAGCGCCGTTGATCATGACGATCACCGGATTCTGGATGCCCAGCTCATTCAGGCGATTGACCAGAGCCTGGGCCTGAAGCTCTCCCACCTTGACGTTGTCAAATGAGATGTAGTAGTTGACGCCGTCAGAATTGAGGATGAGCCGGTCGTAGGCGATGACCGGCACCCCCTGGGCCTTGGACTTGTCCGCCATCACTGCCGCCGCCGCCGAGTCGACCGGGTCCAGGACCATCACCTGGGCACCATTGGTCAGAGCCGCCTCGGCTTGCGAAAGCTGGGCATTCGCATCCTGGTTGGCGTTGCTGTAGATGATGTTGCAGTTGGGGCAAAGTCCCATGAGCTTGCTTTCAAAGTCGGGCCGGTCATGCGCCTCATAGCGCGTCGTCTTCGTCTCGGGCAGTAACAGCGCCACCTTGCCGCCCGCCGCAGCCTGGGCAGCCGGCGCCGCAGTAGGTGCCTCCGTTGGCATGGCCGTAGCCGCCTCCGTCGGCATAGCCGTAGGCGCTTCCGTTGGGGTAGGTACCCCCTTGTAGGCGTCTGTCTGGACGGTGTCCAGGTTCTGCAAGATGCTGTCCAGGGTGTCGGGGGACTGGACGTAGTCGAGGATGGCTTTCCAGAAGGCGGTGTTCATGGCCGTGGGCATCTGGTCTGAGGCGTCGAAGACGGCGATCTGGGCGCTGGTGAGGCGTTGGGCTGCCTTGCGGGTCAGCTCATCCGGGTAGTCGCTGAATGGGACGGCCTGGTTGGGCGAGATATAGCCGCCGATTTTGGCCCAGATGTCCTGGGCTTCAGGCGTGGTCAGATATCGGATCAGCGCCTCGGCTTGGGGGGTGTCATTGAACATGCCGAACATGTCGCCGGCCATTTCGGTGCTCACCGGCTGGCCCGCCTTAAAGTTGGGGAAGCCGAAGAAGTCGAAGTCGGTGACTGGCTGGACGCCCGGGTTGTTCTGTTCGAAGAAGCTGGTGATGAAGTCGGCCTGGTGGACCATATAGCAGCCGGGAGGTGTGGTGAAGAGGGGGTTGCCGACGTTGCCGAAGCTGGTGGTCAACATGGTGTTGGGGCCGCCGTAGACCATGCCGGACGTGGCGACGATCTCACCCCAGGTTTGCCA
>JAHELX010000376.1 GCA_024643945.1 Anaerolineales bacterium | reverse complement strand
CGACCAACGAGCACCTCGTCCTTATGGGGAATGGGCAGCGTGGCACCGGTAGCAACTACGACAAAACGAGGGCCACTCAGGAATGACTGGACCAAATCGATTTGCATTGTGGCGTGATGCATCGTCTCATCACTCTGTAGCAGCTTGCGCTGCTGCACAGCGAGGATTGCCTCCTGGGCAAGCTCCAAATCGGCCACCATATCCCTCATATGGGCATAGCGGTCCTCAGGGGACTTGGCCAATGCTTTTAGGATAGCATTCTCCAGCACATCTGGGATATCAGGTGCCAGATCACCTGGTTTTTTGGGGGGGTCGCTGACGTGCATTAACAGCACATCAAAAGGCTTCTCTGCCTTGAAGGGCAACTGTCCTGTCACTATTTCATACAAAACCACGCCCAACGCGTAGATATCGGCACGATAGTCGATTGTTTCGCCCAAAGCCTGTTCGGGGGAAGTATAGTCTGGAGTACCTAAGGTCATGCCAGGTTGTGTAAGGGCACGGCGCGCTTGTTGGAGCTTGACCAGGCCAAAGTCAGCCAGCAAAGGCCAGTCTTCTCTTGGCAATAGAATATTGGCCGGCTTTACGTCTCGGTGAATAATACCCCGATCATGGGCAAAGGCCAGCGCTCGCCCTACCCCTACACCCAGATCGAGCGCTCGCTGCCAGTCAAAGGACTTTCCTTGAAGTCGATCCTTAAGAGTACCCCCTTCTACATGCTCCATCACAATGTAGGCCAGTCCTTCTTCCTCCCCATAGTCGTAGACTGTCAGAATATTGGGGTGGCGCAAAGCAGCAATGGCCTTGGCTTCGCGTCGGAAACGGGCAAGCACATCAGAATCTTCAGAGGTGTAGATCGGGTCCAGGACTTTCACTGCGACCCATCGCTCCAATTTGGGTTGGTATGCCTTATAGACGACTGCCATGCCACCTCTGCCTAATTCTTCAACCAGACTATAGCCACCAAGTGTCTTGTTGATTAGACTCTTCATTTGCGAAACCTCATATATAGCCCGCTGTCTGCTGAGTGTTCTCTAGTTGCCACTACCTGCTGGCCTGGATGATAATCACAGTCACGTTGTCGTCGCCCCCATTGTCGTTGGCGGCCTGGACCAATTGCTCACAGGCCTCTTGAGGTGATCGACCACGCCTGGCGAGTCGCCAGATCTCGACGTCCTCTACTTTTCCACTTAATCCATCCGAACATAATAAAAGGCTGTCACCTGGATTCAACTGCTGAACGAAGAGATCAGTCTCAGTTTCTTCCTTGTCGCCGACAGTTCGGTAGATGACATTACGCTGGGGGTGGATACGTGCCTCATCTGGCGTGATCTGACCCAGAGCAATCAGTCGCTCAACCAGGGAGTGATCGGTGGTGATCTGGCGGATGCCGTCGTCGTTGATAAGGTAAGCCCGGCTATCGCCGACGTTGGCGATGTGAGCCGTATTGCCGATCACGAGCGCAGCAACCAGTGTGGTTCCCATATTGGTCCCGGCCGACTGCCGATGAGTGTAGACGGCAAGGTTGGCAGACTGTACAGCGTCTGCCAGCCAGCGCTGGGCATCAAAAGATTTGGCATCTACACCTCCGGTGAGTTCTGGGACCAACAGGTCGGTGGCCATTTTCTCTGCCATCGTGTTGATGACCAGACCACTTGCCACATCACCCGCGGCATGGCCGCCCATGCCGTCGGCTACCACATACAAGCCAGTGGGCTGGCTGATCGAACGATGCACGCGGTCCAATTCCAACGCCAACAGGCTGTCCTCGTTCAAATCGCGGACCATCCCAACATCGGTATCTCGCCCTACACGCAGGCGGAGAGTAGTCGGGCGGCGAATGGCGGTCACGGCCTCTCTGAAAGCTTTGGCCAGGTCTTCAGCCGTAGTGATCTCGATGTGGCTGCCCAATATCCGATCAAAAACGTTGGCTGCCGCTTCGGGCAGATTGACCTGAGGTCGATAGGTATCTTCGCCGGCGGCCAGGTGGAACATCACACCAGCCAAACTGACCACCTCTTGCACCCGCTGCTGCACTGCGTCGGCCCCATTCGACGGAAGTGGCCGAGCCATATTCAGATCAAGCCACATCGCTTGTCGTTCGCGCAACGCGATGTGATCGGCACTCACCTGTTGCCAGCCAATATTATGGGCATGAAGATAAGCCAGTGCATCGGCCAGTTGCGCACCCCAATCTAATACACGGGCGGCCTTTTGGGGCAGAGATATCCTGCTGGCCAATTTGGGCAAGGGGTCCGGCAAGACCAGGTAGTAGCGCTCCCGGTCGCCGTAAGGTCGCTCTGCAAAATAGCGGTAAAGAAGTAGCCCCGGGTGACTCAGGCCCAGTTCCGCCATGCGGGCAACCATGGCCACGTCGGAAAAATCTCGATATTCACACAACTGGTGCCGTCGATGGACAGGCACCACCCCGTTTAACGGGGCGCCACAAGCAGTACAGATCCACTCACCAGCCGGATTCTCCAGGTAGCCACATTCCAGGTTGGGGCAGGGAAAGATCGGGTGCGTCTCCTCTACGCCATACAGGTTGCGGTCAGGTCCCTCGGAGCGCAGACTTGCCACGTAATAAGCCTCGTCTCCCAACAATGCACCCTCTGGCAATGCCCGAAAACCATCTTCAGAAGTTATTACTGGCAGTGTCGGGCGGCTGTCTACTTCTTCCAACATAGGCGGCTGCTGAAGTTCGTGCTCACCCGTGGACTCCTTTTTCCTGAAGGGGTCATGCGGGCGGGAAGAGGATTTTGTCTTCACTGCGGTCTCTCCTGGGATATTGTCAGTCGAGGGGGCCGGTATCCGACTCACCGTCATGATACGTCAGCGTTACACTCCCGAGGCCGACGACCCATCCATCCTTAAGCAGATTCTTACGGGGCGCCCGCCGACCATTAATATATATTCCGTTTGTACTGTCTAGATCTTCGATGACCACGTAACCACAAATTGCATCGTAATAAATACGTGCGTGCGAATTGGACACGGTGTCGGCATGCATGTTGGACTCTTCAATTCTGAGATCTACCCCGCGTTTGCCGCGACCGATGACCAACCCGTCTCCGTCAAGTTTGTCCAATCGGAAGTAGAGATTGCCCTCGGCTGACTCGAGAAACGGGATGGATGCTGTTGAGGGAGGAGCGAGAACCATCCGCTGGCGGCGTCGGGTACCCAAGAACAGCAACGTTACGATGGACACCAAGACAATGCCTCCGGCTGCCCACACCAGCATCCCGCCGGCAACTGGAAGCAGCCAGGCCGGAATCCGTACCCTTTGTCCTGCTACTCGCACTGTCTCATTATCTAATTTGTCAGGAGGGGATACGTTGGCAGCCGCGCCCGCGCTGGAGGAAGCATCCTGCACAGGCGTGGAGGAAGGAGGAACGCGGGTTTCAGGCGAGGGTTCCACCGTCAAGCCCAACGCAGGCTGCGGCGAGGAAGTGGAAATGTCTTTGGGGGCTATCCCCTCAATCGGAGTTGATGTGAAAGAGGGGGGTACAGTCACTGTGCTGATCACGGTAGCCGTTACGCCAAGTTGGTTGGGCGTCGAAGATTGGCCGAGAGCATGTCCTGATGCAGTTACCAGCTTGGCGCCTGCCAACGTCATCAGGATGGCAAGGCTGACCACAAGTTCATATCGCACCCATGAAACACTGGTACCGATTAACCTCCGAGACTGTAAAAGACGTTGGGATTGTTCAATTCCACCTTTGCCCACATCGTCCCGTCCCAAACAATTTAATCCAAAGTCCTCGTGGTGAAGCAATGCGATTCCTCTTCTTAATGCTCGGCATGTCTTGGTACATCTACCACAATTTGGCGGCAGGGGTAAGGTTATTGGCACGATGATCAACAGTTTGCACACTTTATGGAGTTTACACCAGAAGCCTATAAAAGGCCAACTCTCCTAAGAGGTGAAATTGAACTATGCAGTATTTTGAGTTGGCTGTTCCGACCACCCAAAAAAACGGTAGACATTTGCCATCAATCCGAGCGGATGGTATAATCTTCACCGTGTGTATTTGCATCAGGGAGGACATTTATGAGTGAGCAAGAATTGTCGGTCACTGCACCGGAGACAGGGGAGATAAGTCTGGAGACACCCAAAGCTGAAGATGCATCTGACCATATGTCAATTATGGATCTTGGGCCGGGTATGGAACTGACCGGTAAGGTGAAAAGCGTCACGGATTTTGGCGCTTTCATTGACATAGGGATTGCCCAGGATGGGTTGGTCCACATCTCCGAACTGGCCCGTCGCCGTGTCAAAAACGTGGCCGAAGTCGTGCAGGTCGGCGATGAAGTTAAGGTTTGGGTCAAGAAGGTGGATAAGAAACGTGGCCGTATCAGTTTGACGATGGTTAAACCTACGACTCGTCGCTTTAAAGACTTGAAACCCGATATAGTAGTTGATGGCGTCGTGACCCGTATTGAACCCTATGGCGTTTTCGTTGACATCGGCACGGGGCGTGACGGCCTGGTACATGTGTCAGAGCTAACCGAAGGCTACATCAACTCGCCGAGCGAAGTAGTGTCGGTAGGCAACAAAGTTCAGGTCAGGGTACTGAAAGTAGACCGCAAAGCGCGCAAGGTGGACTTAACTATGAAAGAGTTCATTAAAACGCCTGAGCCCCCGGAGCCTGAGCCTGTTCAACAAGAAGAGGAAGAGCCTGCCCAGACGGTGATGTCGCTGGCGTTTCAAGCCGCGCTCAAGGACAATAACGGAAAAAAGAAACAGCGTGACATCGAGAAATTGATCTCTGCCAGTCTAAAGCGTTGAATTTGGGCGTCGGGCGTAAGTTCATCAAAGTTCGACCCTTGATGAGGGGCCATACATTTCTAGTACCCCATAACAGAGATTATGATATACCAAGGCCACGCCCATGGCGGCTGAATCGGGCCTATCAAGATCACTTTGATGGGGCACTAGATATATTGGCCCCTCTTTTGCCCGGTCGGTTCATTCCTCGTCGCTTCTTCACCATATGAAAGTTCCTCAGCGTGGATATCGCTGCCAGACGCCTCCATTGAAGAGCACCCACACCTCACGCTCCAATGGGCTGTAAAGCATCACACCACCCTGGAAGAACTGCACTACCCCGTAGCTAGTCGAGTTGCCAGTACCGTCTTCCGACTCCCGGGCGGCTCCAATTGCCTGAGCGATTTCGGGATGGTCGCACCATAGCTTGCCGAAGCCGCGAACTGGACCATTGGGGTTAGCCCGCGCTGCGTCACAAGAGAAGGAATCACCCCCATCCCAGGTGTCCTCGTAAGGGCCGGTCCAGCGAAAGCCCTGGCTGGCGGCCGGCTGAGGCATTTCCACAGCCCAGATAAGGTCCGATGGACCGGGCCGGTCCCACCAGTAAAGGTAGCCATATTCGAAGTACTGCCGGGCATAGCGCCGGTCGGCGCTGGCCTCGCCGGTGGGGTACCCCAGATAGTCTTTCACTTCCGGTTTTCCCCACACAGGCTTCAAGACTCCGTGTGTCTCAATCCCGGTCGGTTCGAAGGAGGGAGGCGTAGCTGTTGGTGTGGGGGTCGCGCATTGGGTGCCACACCCGCCGGGGCAATCACCTGGACAGTAATACACCGCGTCTGCCTGGCAAGGCGGTGGTGTGCACATCACGCTCGGCGTGTTGGTAGGCAGTGCGGATGTGGGCGTCCCAGTCGATGAGGGAGGCGATGTCGGCGTCCCCAAGGACGCTGACGGTGTGGAAGGGACCTCCTTCTCGTTAGGAGTGGGTGATGCCTGCGCCACTGGCGTAGACTGGGGTAGAGTCTGTGCCGCCGCCTCTATGGTAATGACCACTGGCTCAGATTGGCCTTCCACCCCTTGCGCGTCAAAGGCCTTGACCAGGATGACGTGTGTCCCGGGCACATCACTTTGCCACGACTGTGATACGATATAGGGCGAACTCACCTTGGGGTTGGAGTCCACGCGGAGCAACTTGTCATCCACCCAAAGCTCGACGCGCTGAACCCCATCTGCGTCTACTGATGTAGAGTCGACCGAGACCGGCTCCCCAACCGGAGCTGTCTGGCCCGGCAGGGGATGGGTGAGAGTGACGGACGGCGCGGTTGCCTCTGGCGCTGCGCGCCGTCCGATGCCGCATGCCAGACTGACCGCCAGCAAAACGCCTGCGGCCATTGCAATGCGATACATTGTTGTGGATAG
>JAHELX010000375.1 GCA_024643945.1 Anaerolineales bacterium | reverse complement strand
CTGTCGCCGGTGCCGACCCAGTCGCTCCCATCTCCCACTCGCTCTCCAACGATTCTGGCCATCACTCCGACGTCCGTCCCTGAAACCCCCTCGCCTGCGGACACTCAGCCATCCCAGAGCAGCGGGCGGGGTACACTTACTTTGGTGATGGGTGGGATTGTCTTGCTTGGGCTGATTGTGGGCGCTGTGGTTTTGTTGGTACGCGGGCAACCAGGCGATGATTCGACGCCCTAAGTACAAGCAGATTAATTCCGTTGGATAACGCCAGCCTTGCGAAGGTTCCAAAGGCTATTCGGGTAGGAGAAACTGCCAAAATGAGCAGGTCTTAACAACTGAAGGCACTTTCAAAACCTTCGCAAGGCTTAATCCCTGTACGCTGGCTCATCAAAATCACCTGGGAGGTAGTGACTTTCATGCAACTTGATCCACAAATCAAAGAAGTGCTGCGAAATAGGACAGTTTTGGTGACCGGTGCTGGCGGGTTCATTGGTAGCCATCTCACCGATGTATTAATAGAGCTTGGCGCTAACGTCCACGTCTTCCTGCGTGCCTCCTCTCGCGCTCCCCAACACTTGACAAGGGACAAGTTCAAAGCGGTGAGGGTCCATTGGGGAAACCTTGTTGATCCCTACTCAACCCGGGCAGCCGTGCGAGCTGTCAAGCAGGATGCTTCATCGCCCCCAATTGTCTTCCACCTGGCTGCGCAGGCGCACGTAGGCGAGTCCTGGCAGCGGCCATTTGAGACCTTTATGAATAACACCATCGCCACATTGAATCTGCTTCAGGCGATCGTGGACGAAGAACTGGAGCTGTACAAATTCGATCTGGCCGGCACTTCCGAGGAGTTTGGCAACATCAACGAGGATCAGCGCGATTTCTACCGATTCCGGGATGATGGAATGGTAGTGTTTGATGAACGTTCACCCCTCAACCCGCAGAGCCCGTACGCCACATCTAAGGTGGCCGCCGATTACCTGGGCAAAAACTATTACCAAGCTTACGGGATGCCTGTGGTCGGCACTCGAATGTTCAACAACTTTGGCCCTCGGCAAAGCCCGCGCTACTTCACCGGCACCGTGATTACTCAGGCTCTCTCGCGAGACAAGATCGTGATGGGCAATCCCGACGCGACCCGAGACTACACCTATGTGTTGGACGGTGTGCGCGGACATCTGTACGCGACGGTCTTTGGCGAACCGGGGAGAACCTATGCTTATGGCTTCGGTCAGGATATCTCTAACCGTCACTGGGCTGAGATGATCCTGCAGGTTGGCCAAGAGACGGAAGTATGGGGTGAGAAGGAAATTGTGATTGATGCAAGCCGCTTTCGGCCCGGTCAGACTGAGATCCAGCGCCTGGGCGTAGACTATTCAACCTTCAGTCGGCATACGGGGTGGAAGCCCCAGTACAGGCGGGAGCAAGCCATAGAGGAAACCATCGCTTATTACCGGGATGCACGCCCCCGGTGGTGGGGGATGCAAGATTGGTGAATGGTCCAATGCGATCCTTTTCAGTATTTCTATCAGCCATACGTAACCATGTTGACAGGATGATGACCTGGCTGCCCTGGTTGGGGGTAGCTCTACTGGTAGCGGCTGTACTTTCGCCGGGGACCGTGACCGCATCACGCCTGGTGTTTCAGTCAGCTCCGGAGTCGCCTCCAGCAGCTACTCCGACCCCACCGCCGCCGACGCCAACTCCACCTCCTGCCGAACCCGCAACCGAGACTCCCACGCCGGTTCCCCCGGCGCCGACAGCATCCGAGTCTGTCCCTGTTGAAACTGTGCCTGCTGAGGGTGTTCCTACACAGGCCGTCCCGACTGAAGCGCCCCCGCCGGCGGAGGGAGTTCCTACTCAGGAAGCGCCACCGCCCACCGTCGAGCCAACTCAGCCCCCACCTCCTGTGCCAGAGGCAACGATTCCCGCTCAGGTCACCCAGGCACCGGAAGCCTCCTCAACGCCACCAGCGAGGCAACCTCCTGACACCAGAGGCGGCCAGCCGGTTATCAACTGGGTTAAGTTTTGGGATACTATGGCAGTGCTCGTCGCCTATCCCTGGCTGTGTTGCGGCGTTGGTCTTTTGTTGCTGGTGCCGCTGATTTTGCTTTTCCTGGAGATCAGGGGACGGCGTCGGCCACCAATGCCACCAGAGCCATTGCCCACAGAAAAGAAAGGTAACCAGGAATGAGGGATGAGATACGAGGCATCGAAACTCGCGCAATCTGGTGAGGATTTCTTACCTCGTTATTCGTCACCTATGACCCGATCTCTGTTATTCGTTACTCGTTACCTGGACAGAAAGTCTCACATAGCGACCTGGGGCGCATTGACTGTGTTTGCCCTGGTCGCTTTTTTGCTGCGTGCTCCCCACCTCGATACGCAGAGTTTGTGGCGGGATGAAGTGGATGTGATTCGCTTCGCCAATTGGCCGCTGTCGCAATTAGCCCAGAGCCTGATGACGAGTGGGCACAATGGTCCCTTCTACTACCTTCTCATGCGCGGCTGGTTGAGACTGGCGGGCAATAGCGAATTTGCGCTAAGGTACCTGTCGCTATGCTTTGGCGTTTTGGCGGTACCTCTTATGTATCGGGCAGGACGCTGGCTGGTGGGAAGACGCGGGGCAGTGATGGCAGCGACACTGATTGCCATTTCCCCCTACCTGGTGTGGTACAGTCAGGATGCCAAAATGTACACCCTGGTAACCGCATTGACACTGTTGGCGGTGACCTGCCAGCTTGAGGCCTTGGCCAGCGGGCGGTTGCGGTGGTGGGTGGGATTTGTCCTTTCTGCCAGCATGTCCCTCTACATCCACCTGCTGTCGGCTTTGATGATCCCAGTGTACGTAGTAGTCCTTCTCCTGGCCCGGCCTGGTACTCGAAAGCAATGGTGGGGAGGAGCGGTGTCGCTGGGGCTGCTCACGCTGCCTTATGTGCCGCTGGCAATCTGGCAATTGCCGTTGATGTTGAATAGCTATGAAACGGGCCACCCGTTTTATCCCATCAAAGAGATGCTATCCCTGCTGCTCAATCTTTACTCTCAGGGTGTGGCGATGGTGGGCGGCTGGCTGGTGGTGACTGCGTTCGTGTTTGCGATGCTAAGCGGCCTCTTTTCCTCAGCGGGGGGGAACTTCTGGAGCCGCCTCGTAGGCAACCGATTCCCCCTCCCACGCGAAACACGTTCGCGACTCTTGCTGTTGCTATGGCTTTTTTTGCCCGTTGTCCTCGTCTACTTGATTTCGCTGCGGGCGCCGGTTTTTGAGCCCCGCTATCTCATCTTCATCGCCCCGGCCTTCTATCTGCTGGCTGCATCAGGCATAGTGGCCCTGTCTCGGCTATCGCCAATTGTCGCTGGGCTGACCCTGGCGGTGATATTGTCATTCAGCCTGTTGGGCGTGTGGACCCAGGCAGCCACCCCCATCAAGTCCGACTTTCGAGCGGCGGCCGACTACGTGACAACCCATCGCCAGGGTGATGCGCCGATCATGTTTCAGATACCCTACGTGCGCTATACTTTTGACTACTATTTCGGCGATGATTACGTAGCTTTGGAAGGACCCTGGACCAATGACGGCAAACCCGAAGTTGAAACAAGCCAGGCAATGGCGCAACTGCTGGCGGGTTACGAGGATGTCTGGCTCGTCGTTTCAGAGAGTTGGCTTTGGGATTCGCGGGATCTGGCACGAACATGGCTCGATCAACATGCTCGTCTGGTCGAGTCGGCCAGCTTCGCGCTGGTAGACGTGTACCATTACGACGTGTCAAATATCCAATCAGCCAACACGGACACTTCCAGCACACCGGCACCGCAAGGGGCGGGGGGGTGCAAATGTCAGCAAGAGTGACCTGGGGGTCTGCTAATTTGCCGATCTGCCACTTGGACATTTGAGGGAGGTGGTACCATGCGCTTGTTCGGCCTGTTGCCAGGAAGGCGTTCCCGACCAAATCGCCGGCGGGTCGGCGTGGTGTTGAGTGGCGGTGCCGTACGGGGTGCAGCGCACCTGGGCGTGATGCAAGTCTTCGACGAGGAGGGTATTCGACCCGACCTGGTGGTGGGAGTCAGCGCGGGCTCGTTGGCAGGGGGACTCTACTGCGCCGGCCTGTCACCCGTCGAGCTGCAGAAAATTACTGAGCACATGAACTGGAGGCGATTGGGGCGTTTTGTCCGACCGGGCCTCGGCTTCTTCGACATCAGCCGCATGGAGCAGGTGATTGACGATCTGACCGGCGGCGTCACCTTTGAGCAACTGAAGATCCCCTTTGCGGCTGTGGCGGTTGATATCCTCACCAATAAGTTGGTTGTCTTCCGCCAGGGGGCACTGTCCCGGGGCATCCGTGCCAGTTGCTCGCTGCCAGGTATCTTCTGTCCGCTGGAGGACGGCGACCGGCTTCTGATTGACGGCGGCGCCCTGAACAACCTGCCGGTCGGCGTGGCGCGGGACATAGGGGCTGATTATGTAATCGCAGTGGACCTGCTGCCACCCCCCATCACTCCTGTCGAGCAGCCGCAGAACATCTTTGAGATGTGGTCGCTGTCTATCTATACGATTATGCGCGCGCGCTACATCGAGGCTCAAATCGCCGATGTGCTCATTCAGCCCGACATCGCCCACACCAGCTTCATTGACTTTAGCCAGACCGATTTACTGGTGCAAAAAGGACGGGAGGCGGCCATGGCCCAGGCGGCTCGCATCAAATCGGATCTAGGAATATAATACCCGCCCGTGAATATAACCACATAGGAGATTGGAGATTGGAAACTAGAGACTGGAGATTGGAAATCAACGATCAGCAGGCAGAGGCCATCGGACAGCGGCTGGTTGAGCTGAATTGGACGTCCAATGGCTTCGCCACCTTCGAGGCTGCGATGCCCACGCGCCAACCGGCGCAATTGGCCGACTTTTTCTTCTTCAATTCTGCGCTTCTATTCGACTTCTACGGCCTGGAGGCTGAGCTCGATGGCGAATACATCAAAGGTTCCGACCTTTTCTTTGCTTTTGCCAGGCGCAGGGCCCAGGAAGCGCCGGATTTCTTCACCGCTGCCCGGCTGGCTGACCTGACCGTCCCCGACTACCAGGCTGTCTATGCCCCTGACGGGGACCCGGCGCACACCCTCATCAACCGTGCCGAGGAGCGGGTGGACATATTGCGTGACCTGGCCCGGGGACTCTTGCACGACTACCAGGGCTCGACTCTAACCCTGCTTGCCGCCTGCGACAATCAGCTTCACACGCCGGAAGGCACCGGCTTGCTAGACCGGCTGTCGAAATTTGAGGGTTACGACGACCCGCACTTCAAGAAGGCGTTTGTCTTTTTGAAGATACTGGCCGCGCTGGACTTGTGGCAGGCGCACGACACGGAAAATCTTTACATCCCGGTTGACTACCATTTGATTCGTATGGCGCTACGCACGGGCATCGTCACCGTCACTGATTCAGACCTGGCCCATCAGCTTCGCACCCAGTCGCCTGCCACCGATGCTGATGACTGGGAGATACGGGAGGTCGTGAAACACGCCTACAAGGTTTTGGAGGAGCATTCTGGCATCGACGTCTTTGTGCTGGATGAGATATTCTGGACTATTGGCCGCAGTTGTTGCCACTACGCTCGCCCGCCCCGCTGCGCGACCTGCGACTTCACCGATTGCAGCGTGATGAAGTCCTTTGACTACAACTGTCCTGGGCACTGCCCACTGGCCACCACCTGCCTGGGGGCGCGAGAAGAACTCTATCGCGGATTCTTCGAGCCGCGACTGGTCACAACCTACTATTGAGTCATGCGCTTTTCGGTCACCGGTGAGGTCTCACGAGATCGCCTCAGCCAACCGGGTTCAGTCCCCTGGGAAGGCCTGGGAGGGTGTGCTGCGTACCTGTCGCTGGCGTTGGCCCGGCTGGGGGCCGAGGTGACCTTTGCCACGGTCGCCGGCGATGACCTGGACCCGGCCTGGCTGAAACCGATGCACGCAGCCGGGGTGGATCTGCACCTGCGCCGGCTGTTGGGACCCACAGCCTACCTGGACCTGGCCTACGATCAAAACGGCGACATCGCCCAATTACGTTTCGAGGCCGGCGTGGAAAGCCAGATGGACGTGAGCCAGCTACCGGCCGATTTCTGGTCGAGCGACTGGATCATCGTCGGGACCGGCCCTCGGCGCTACCAGACATCGGTGGTTGTCCGCGCCGATGAGCTTGGTCGCTCGGTT
>JAHELX010000374.1 GCA_024643945.1 Anaerolineales bacterium | reverse complement strand
CAGCATCGCTGGCAGTCACGTCGTTGGCAGCAATGAGGTCCAGCCGTTTGCGCTGCAACTTTTCGCGTGCGTTATCCAGCAGATCTTGCGTCTCGGCCGCAAACCCGACCGTCACCTTGGGGCCACGCCCCGACTCGCGCAGCTTGCCGACTTCAGCCAGGATGTCGGACGTGCGGGTGAGCTGAAGCGCCAGTTGATCGCCAGTTTTCTTGATTTTTTGCGTGGCCATCTCAAGCGGGCGATAATCGGCAACAGCCGCCGCCATCACCAGGGCATGGGCACTGTCGCTGGCAGAAAGAACCGCGTCGCGCATCTCAGCCGCCGACTCGACGTGCACTGTCTCCACACCCACCGGGTCGGGCAGGAAGGTGGAGGCGGTCACCAGGGTGACCTGGGCGCCCCGGTCGCGGGCGGCTAAGGCCAGGGCGTGGCCCATCTTAC
The DNA here is from genome assembly GCA_024643945.1 of Anaerolineales bacterium. Next base: position 5,757 of record JAHELX010000374.1, on the reverse strand, counting down.
CGCTCGAGTGATTGCTGATGAAGCGCACCGGGTCGATTGCCTCACGTGTCCCTCCCGCCGAGACGACGACACGCCAGCCTGCCAAATCGCCTCCCCGGCCGAGCACCACGCGCGCCATCTCCAGGATTTCCTCTGGCTCGCTCATGCGTCCCACCCCCTGGGCGCCAGAGGCCAGGTGGCCGGCTGCCGGTCCCACTAGCGTCGCCCCCCGCTCCACCAGTGCTGCGACGTTGGCCTGGGTGGCAGGATGCGCCCACATGTCGCTTTCCATCGCCGGCGCCATGAGCAGAGGCGCCGACGTGGCCAGCGCGGTGTTGGTTAATAAGTTGTCGGCCAGGCCGTGAGCCAGCTTGGCCAGTGTGTTACCTGTCGCCGGGGCGATGAGCAGCAGGTCGGCGGATTTGGCCAGCGCAATATGGGGAATTTGGATCTCATTCGAGCCTGGCCCCGGCATAACTTCAAAGAGATCGGTGTAAACAGCCCGTCGCGTGACGGCCTGGAAGGTCAGCGGCGCGACGAAGCGCGTGGCTGCTTCGGTCATCACCACATCCACCACGGCGCCGGCTTGAGTCAACCGGCTGGCCAGAAAGACAGCTTTGTAAGCCGCCACGCCGCCGGTGACGCCAAGAGTGATGTGTTTGTCCTTTAATACCCGGATATGCATTGAACGCTCCATGTATTGCGTGATGCGTAAAACGTAAAGACGTAAAACGTAAAGCGTAACCCCCTTACGTTTCACGTTTCACGTTTCACGTTTCACGTCTTACTGATTCAACTCCCACACGATACGCAGTCCCTTGAGCGTGAGCCAGGGGTCCACCGCCTGGATCACCTCTGTCTCGCGGGCGATGGTCTCGGCCAGGCCACCGGTGGCGATGACGCGCATATCGTCGCCCAGCTCAGCCCGGAAGCGGGCAACCATCCCCTCCACCAGCCCCACGTAGCCGAAAATCAGTCCTGATTGCATGGAATGGACGGTGTTGCTGCCGATAGCCCGGGGAGGGCGCACCAAATCAACGCGGGGTAGTTTGGCCGTTCTGCTGAAAAGGGCTTCGGCGGCAATGCCAATTCCGGGCGCGAGAGCTCCGCCCAAGTAGTCCCCCTCCCGGGAGACAGCGTCGAAAGTGGTGGCTGTGCCGAAGTCTACTACGCAAGCCGGGCCACCATACAGCCGGTAGACGGCTGCGGCGTCTACCACCCGGTCGGCGCCTACTTCGCGCGGATTGTCGTAGTGAATCTTCACCCCCGTCTTCACCCCGACATCGATGTTAAGCGCTGCCTGTCCAAAGTATAAGCTGCACATCTGCTCAAAAATGCCTGTCAGGGGGGGCACGACGCTGCACATGCAGATACCAGTCACATCTTGCGGCCGGTGCCCGACGTGAGCGAACAGGCTGAGGAGCAATATGCCATACTCATCCGGCATTTTATGATGATCCGTTTTGATACGCCAGTGGTAGAGCAATTCGTCGTGATTGTACAGGCCAAACGTAATATTCGTATTGCCCAGGTCGATACACAACAGCATTCCTCACCTCCCTATTGGGACGAAGGACGAAAAACTCATGACGAAGGACGATAACGCATTCGTCCTTCGTCTTGCGTCCATGTAACTATTGGTCCGATATCTCCTTCCCAAAGCTTTCAGGAAGGTTTGCCACTACACCCATCTTCCCAATCCCAGGACTGTCAGGCTGACAGCCAGGACAGCCAGAGATGCCACCAGGTCCTGGCGCTTCAAGCACAACCGGTATAGCCGGGTGCGGGGAGAAGCGCCCCGGAAACCCCGCGCTTCCATGGCGGTTGCCAGATCCTCAGCGCGGCGGAAGGCGGAGACAAAAATGGGAATGAACACCGGAACCAGGTTCCGCATCCGCTGCCACGGATTTCCCGACCGAAAGTCGGCTCCCCGTGCCTGCTGCGCCTTGGTGATCTTTTCGATTTCCTCAAAGAAGGTAGGCACAAAGCGCAAGGCGATGGTCAGCACCATGGCCAACTCCCGTACCGGGAAGTGCACCCGCTCCAATGGACCCAGGAGTGCCTCCAGGCCGTGGGCCAATTGGGCCGGCGAGGTGGTGAAGGTCAGCAGGGAGGCAATGATCACCAACAGGCATAGCCGGTAGATCTGCGTGGCCCCCGCCAGTAGCCCCTCCCAAGTCACAGCGATACTCCCCACAGCAACCAGGGGCTGACCTGGCGTGGTAAACAGATAGAAAAAGAACATGAAGAACCCAATCCAGAAGATAGTACGCAGCGTACGCAGCAGGGCCAGCAGGGGCGCGTTCGAAAGCAGGGCTATGCCAGCCACAAATGCCGAAAGGAGCAGGTAACCCCCCACGTTCTGAACAGCGAATGGCAGTGTCATCAGGAGCAGTGCGGCTCCCATCTTCACCCGTGGGTCCAGGCGGTGCAAGGGCGAGTCAGCAGCCACGTACATGCCGGGCAGCAACAGATTCACGTGCCACCTCTCAACAATTCTCGGGCCCGCGCGATCTCGGCAACGGCCTCCTCCAGCAACACCCGGTCGGTGTGCACCTCCCATCCTGCCTTCTGTAGGGCCTGTAGCAACGCTACCGGCTGCGGCACGTCAAGCCCAATGGAACGGAGCAATTGGCCATCGCTTAATACGCGGCAGGCCGGTCCGTCGGCGGCGACCCGTCCCCCTTCCAGCAACACCACCCGTTCCACTACCCGGGCCAGTTCCTCCAGGTTGTGAGACACCACGATCAAGGTCAGGCCAGCCTCCTCTTGCCAGAGCCGCACCCGGGTCAGCAGTTCTCGCCGGCCCCGAGGGTCCAGGCCAGCCGTTGGCTCGTCTAGGATCAGCACTTCCGGGCGCATGGCGAGGATGCCAGCCAATGCCACCCGGCGCATCTCGCCACCACTCAGTGTAAAGGGCACCCGCCCCTCCACCGCTGCCGGGTCCAGCCCTACCATTTCCAGCGCCCAGCGCACCCGGGCTGCGACCTCCGTGTCATCCAGTCTCAGGTTGCGCGGTCCAAAGGCCACCTCGCGAAATACCGTCTGCTCGAAAATCTGGTCTTCAGGGTGCTGGAAGGCCAACCCAACCCGCTGCCGCTGGGTGCGAGCTGCGGCCGTGTGCTCATGCGCCCCTACCCCGTTTAGCAGCACCCGGCCTGATCCCGGCTCTAGCAGACCGGCCAGGTGCTGCACCAGGGTAGACTTGCCGGAGCCGGTCGGTCCCAGGATACCAACTCGCTCTCGGGTACCAATCTCCAGGCTTACTCCCTGCAGGGCTGCACGGGCCAGGGGGGTGCCTGGAGCGTATGTATAACTCAGGTTCTCGACCTCGATCAGCACAGCGCTTCCGCCAGTTCCTGTATCGTCAGCGGAGTCTGGGCCAGCCTCATGCCCCGGTCCCGCAAGCGATGAGCGATTTCGACGGCAAAAGGCAAATCCAGCCCCAACTCTCGGAGCCGCTCTTCTTGTTCGAAAACCACTTCCGGCGGCCCATCCATCACGATGCGGCCGGCGTGCATAGCCAGCACCCGTCGGGCGGTGGCTGCCTCGTCCATAGACTGGGTGATCAGCACCACGGTAACCCCTTCTTCGGCGTTGAGCCGTTGGATAATTTCCAACACCTGCCGGCGGCCCGGTGGGTCGAGCATAGAAGTCGGCTCGTCGAAGACAATGCACGAAGGGCGGGTTGCCAGGGCGCCGGCGATGGCCACACGTTGCTTCTGACCACCGGAAAGCATCTGTGGGGGCTGGGTGCGATACTCTGTCAAGCCGACGAGCGCCAACGCCTCGTCGACCCGCCTGCGGATCTCCTCCGGGGGAAGGGCCCTGTTCTCCGGGCCAAAGGCTACGTCCTCTTCCACAGTGCTGGCCACGAACTGGTTCTCGGGATTTTGAAACACCATCCCTACCCGTTGCCGCACCGCCCATAAATGGCGCGGGTCCGAGGTCGGCAGCCCGTCCACCCACACCTCTCCCCGAGTTGGGACCAGCAGGGCGTTGAAGTGCCGGGCCAGGGTAGATTTTCCCGATCCATTCGGCCCGACGAGGGCCACGAACTCCCCTGGCTCGACGGTCAGATCCACGTCCTGCAGGGCCACCACCTGCCCACCCTCCTCTAAGGCGTAAGCGTATACCAATCCTCGAACTTGGATAAAGGGTTGCACGGCTGCCTCAGTCTCGTGCTGCGGCTATCTGGCCCTTCCCTACTGCTCGCAAGGCGGCCACAGCCGGGATGGTGACGACCAGTGCCAGCGCAACTTCGATGGGAACGTTCATCGAAAAGACCGGCACCAACAGCGCTGGCGGCAGCGTGCCCAACCAGATCAGCAGCCCCAGCACTCCGAAGGTGTTAGTCAGCGTGCCCACTAGGCCGGCAACGGCGGCGGCCAGTGCTGGCCAGCGCCGCAGGGGGCGGTAGGCGTAGTAGGCAAACACCCCAATCAGGATACGGGGCAGGAAGGCAGCCAGCAGAGCCACCAACAGGTTGCCTCCGGCGAAGGTCATGAACGACGCGCTGTACAGGTACCAGGAAGAGATGGCCAGTACCAGCCCTACCATGCCACCGACCAGGGGACCGGAGAGAATACCGGCAATGATGGCCGGTAAATGCAGACTGGTGGCTGCCGAGGTGGGATTCGGGACCGGGATCAGCCCCAATGGAGTGAATGCCAGCACGATGGCCAGCGCCCCGAACACACCGGCTACCGCCAGGTCGTGGGTGCTGAGCTTCAGGCCACTGCCGCGAGAATCACGTGTTTGTTCCATAACAGCCTCCTCCTAAGATGGGCGTTGGGCTGGGAATCGGGAGGCGCGGGTCAAGAAGGAAAAACAACGACGGGGCAGACACCCCGTCGGCAGAGGACCACACCCTTCTGCCGTCTCGGTCGCCTGAGCGATCCCAGCGGCACCGGAAAGCGGTGCATTTGACTTAAATTAAGGAAAGCTCACGGCCTCGTTGGGGTCCGTGGCGACTCCATTATACTCGGGGCGGGTCGAATGTCAAGGAGGAGGATTCTCCCCTGAGCATCTATGGGAAAAGTGGCCAGAAGAGGGGTAGCACCAGCAAGGTAACACCCAAAACCACGACAGTCAGCGGTAAGCCTACTTTGACATAGTCTCTGAAACGATAGCCGCCGGGCCCCATAATCAACACGTTGGCCGGGTGAGAGACCGGGCTCAGGAAGCTGGCGGAAGCAGACACAGCCACCGTCATCATCAAGGCGTAGGGGGATATCCCCAGGTCGTTGGCCGTGTTCAGCGCAATAGGTGCCAGTAGTACGGCTACAGCGGAGTTGGGCATAACTTGGGTCGCCAGGGTGGTGAGGACGAACAAGCCGGCCATCACCGCCAGCGGCCCCAATCCACCCACCGTAGACACGACCCCGTCGGCCAGGAAGCGCGCGGCGCCGGTTTGCTGCATGGCAATACCCAAGGGCAGCATACCGGCGATGAGAAAGACGGCCTTCCACTCGATGAAGCGGTAGGCTTCTTCCATGGTCAGGCAGCCTGTCAGAACCATTAGCGTGGCGCCCACAACAGCGGCGATGGAGATGGGCAGCCACCCAAGAATAACTGGCAGCAAGACGGCGCCCATCAGCAGCGCAGCCATCGGCGCCTTGTTCAGCTTCAGTGCCTCCTGAGCCTCCTCCGTCAGTACCAGGAAATCCGGCTCGCTGCCCAGCACCTTCAACTTATCCCGCGGTCCATAGAGGAGAAGGGCGTCTCCAAAGCGCAGGGCCATATCGCGCAGATTAGAGCGGTATGCGTGGCCTTCGC
>JAHELX010000373.1 GCA_024643945.1 Anaerolineales bacterium | reverse complement strand
TAGTTGACGCTTCTTGACGATTCGTGTTAAAATAGTGAAAAGTCAAGGCGATGCGAATAGCAGTCGCTGGGACGGTGCGTGCGAGTCTTTCTACAGAAAAAGAGGGGAGCATGAACTGCCCAACTTGTGGCCAGGTGGTGCCGGTGGGCACCCGTTTCTGCGCCCATTGTGGGACCGAAGTGACCGCTGAGGGAGGCCGCGCCGTGGCGCCCGACACCGGCACGGTCGTGGACACCGGGCCGGTTCCCTACCTGGTCGTCACGGCTGGTCCCGCCCAAGGTCAGATCTTTGAGTTGCGAGGTGAGGCACGCCTGGGACGTCACCGTTCTAACGCCATTGTCCTCAGCGATGGTAAAGTCTCGCGCAATCACGCCAGGCTTGACCCTATTCACGGCACCTACATCCTCACCGACCTGGGCAGCGCTAACGGCACCTTCGTCAACGGCGTGCGTATCAAGCAGCCGGTGCGCCTGCGCGACAGCGACTTGATCCTCGTCGGCGAAACGCAGCTCCTCTTTTACACCGGCCTCTCGCCTCGGCCTGGGGAGCGTTCCCCGCAGGCTGACTATGCTTCAGCTTCTCCTCCAGCGTCTCCTGCTCCAACGGCCAGGATAGGGGCTGAACCGGCCAGCCGGGCCCCATGGCAAGCAACCCTGCCTTCCTGGGCCTGGATTGGCTGCGCCGCGCTAATCATTGTGATCCTGGTGCTGATCATCGTGGCCCTGGCAACCGGCATCCTGATCGGCCAGGGGCTAGGCGCGGTATAGAGAACCATTATCATCCAGGAGTTGCATCAAGCTGTAGGTCCGCCAGAACCAACGAGCGAGTCGCCTCGTTGTCAAACGAGAGATATAGAACCTCGCTCTGGTGATCAGCAGCAATCTGCAGTTGTAAAGCGGGGCGCGGACGCAGGCCGTAGTAGAGCATACCGCCACTCACCGAGCGGATCATCCCGGGTCGGAAGAAGGTATACCACCAGCCAACCTCGTCCCGGTCGAACGTGCCTAACAACAAAAAGCGGCTCAAGGGCATCTGGGCCATGACGCAATGTTCGCGGGTCTCAAAGGTGGTGTAGTCGGCAAATGTTTCGACGAGGTAACGGCGCATACCGCTCACCTCGAAGACGCCGGTGGCGCGCACGCGCACTTTGCTCATAGCTGGCAGAGGAGACCCGGCTGAAGAGGGATCGACCGGTCCCCGGCTCGCCCCACCACTTGCTTCCTCTATTTTCCCTGGCGGAGTCGCAGATGCCACGCCGCGGACATGTTCCACAAAGCGCACGTAATGTTGGCGTCCGGCCCACCAAATCGCGACCAGGACACTCGTCGCGCCCAGGCTAACGAGGATCGCTGTGACGCGGTCTGCCCCCCAGACTCTCAGCCACATCATCACCGGCAGGACGATGCACAATAAGATGAGCCAGTGCCTCAGGCGAATATTTAAGAACCGGTGCCGCCCTAGTTTGTAGACGAACTGGTAGATAAGTCCTTCGAACAAAATGCGTTCTCAGTGCCTCGCCAAATTTTGACTATGCCACATCTTGATGCTGCCTGCGGGCTGCGGGAAAGCTTTTACTCCAATAGATGCTCTGCCATTGCCAGTTGCGTTTCCACCGACGCCCGCGCTGTGCCTCCGATCGAGTCTCGGCGCTCGACGGCCCGCTCAAAATTCAGCCAGGTCATCAAATCCCGGCGAAACATTTTTGACACATCCTGGTAATCGGAGAGGAGCAAGTCTCGCAGACCAACGCCCTGCGCCAACGCCTTTTGGACCACCTGCCCCACCAGATGGTGTGCTTCCCGGAAGGGGATACCCTTCATTACCAGGTAGTCGGCCAACTCAGTAGCGAGCATTTCGTCGGTGAGAGCAGCCTGCATCCGCTCAGGATGAACGACCAGGGTCTCGATGACGCCAGCAGCGACAGGCAGCGTCATAGTCAGCGTGTCAATGGCGTCGAACAAAGCCTCTTTATCCTCTTGCAGATCCTTGTTGTAGGTAGTGGGTAATCCTTTGAGCACCATCAACATGCCTACCAGGCCCCCGACCACGCGCCCCGTTTTGCCGCGTATCAGTTCCAGCGAGTCGGCGTTCTTCTTCTGTGGCATCAAACTTGAGCCAGTCGCATAGGCCTCGGCGATTTCCACAAAGCCAAACTCATGACTGCTGTAGAGGATGAGGTCCTCGGCCAGCCGGCTGAGGTGAATCTGGGTCAGGCTGGCCCAACTCAAGAACTCAACCAGGTAGTCCCGGTCGCCGACGACATCCATGCTGTTGAGAGCTATGGCGCTGAAGCCCAGTTCACGCGCCAGGTAGGATTGATCAATCCCCAACGGATTGCCGCTGAGCGCTCCCGCGCCCAGGGGGAGGACGTTCACCCGACGCACCAGCCCGTCCAGCCGGTCCCGATCGCGCTGCAACATCCAGAAGAAGCTGAGCAGCCAATGGCTGAAACGCACCGGTTGGGCCGGTTGCAGGTGCGTGTAGCCAGGCATCAGCAGCTCTATATGGACTTTGGCCTTGTCTACGATGGCACGCTGCAGCCGGGCCAGATGTTGCCGCAGTTGGGCAATCTGATCGCGCACGTAGAGACGCGTGTCAGTAGCAACCTGGTCGTTGCGCGAGCGACCGGTGTGAAGCTTGCCGGCTACCCGTCCCACCAACTCTTCCAACCGCCGCTCGATGGCGGTGTGGATGTCCTCGTCGTCGGGCTGCACGACAAACTCGCCGTCGGCCAACTCAGTGCGCACCCGGGCCAACCCTTCCAGCAATGCGTAGCGGTCGTCCTCGTCAATGACACCAGCGCGCGCCAGTGCCTTGGCGTAGGCCAGGCTGGCGGCGATATCGGCCTCCCAAAGCCGTATATCGAAGCTGATAGAATCGCCAAAGCGACGCATCTGGTCGTCGGGACGGTCGGTGAAGCGCCCACCCCATAGTGTAGTCATAGCCTTACCCAAAAGTATTGCGTATTGCGTACTACGTAGGGGATGAAGCCCCAATTCACCCCACTTCGATGATCTTCCAACAAGTCCTTACCCTCTCCAAGCGGCCAAGGCCAGGCAGAGCCAGCCGCCGATGAAGGCAACGCCGCCCACGGGCGTGATGGCTCCCGGCCAACGCAGTCCGCTGAGACTGAGAGCGTAAAGACTGCCCGAAAAGATCAGCGTGCCTGCGACAAAGAGCCAGCCGGCCGCGTTCGTCAAGGGGCCAGGCCAGCGGGTAGTGGCCCAGGCTGCGAGCAGCAACGCCAGCGCGTGGTACATTTGATAGCGCGCGCCGGTTTCAAAGGTGGCCAGCAGGTCAGCAGAGAGATGATCACGCAGCGAGTGCGCGCCGAAAGCGCCGGTAGCCACGGCGATCAGACCGGACAGGGACCCTAAGATGAAGAAAATACGCTCCATAGTGTGGATCTCCCTACGCTGTGAGTGAGTATGGCGTATCAAGTACTTCGTATTGCGTATTGCGTATTGCGATTCATCCTCCTTCGACGAACCGCAAAATCGCGCGGGCAAATGCCTCAAAATCGTCCAGTCGGTGTGTCAGATGTTCATAAACCAGGCTCGAGTCTATATCCAGGTAGTTGTGGACCAGGATATTTCGAAAGCGAACCATTCCCACCATACGCGAGGCCAGATCCATTGGAATAATGTCCGCTTCGCCCAGGACTGCAAACACGTTTTCAAGCTTATCGGCGGAGCGAAGTCCCTCGTAGGCAATGATATAGTTAGCCACGTCAATGCAGGTCTGGATAGCAAGCTGAAGGTTGCGTTCAACGATATCTTGCTGGTCACTATCGGCCAGATACTCCACGTCAGACAAGCTGACCCTGGCACGCAGTTTGGTCAGGTAGTCGTCTAGTTTATGAAGACGGGTCAGGATGGGGTCTGTATCCATATCCCAGTCCTTTTTCACGCAGGCGCCTGGTAAATTGTGATACCTGTAAGTCATAGTAAGGCTTAAAGTCGTAGTACAGGCTGCGCGCCCGCATCTCGAACAGGGCTCTCCCTTTGCGGTCTCGCTCTGCCAGGAGCCGACCATGTTTGAAGACCTGAAAGCACAATAGCGGTGAGGCAGTATTGAGGATCACCACATCCACCTGCCGACCACAAATATCTTCCAGGTCGGCCATCACTTTTAATTGAAGCTCCAAGGCGGCTGATCGGCTTAAATACTCGGGTAGCAAAAGAGCCACGTCCACGTCACTCTGTGCATGGTCCAGGTTGGCAGCCGCCGAACCGAAAAGATAGGCGGCGACCACGTCGGGCTGATTTGACAAATATGCCTCGACACGAGCCAGGGTTTGATTTTCCATTAGTCTCGCTTAAACTTGCTATAGTCTGGTTCTTCGTGCACACCACGTCGTGCACCTTCCAGATCCAGCATAGCGTTCACTTTGAGAGGCAGCCCAAAGAGTTTGATAAAGCCCTCGGCATCGGCCTGGTTGTACACGTCATCCTCACCGAAGGTGGCAAAATCCTCACGATACAGGCTATAGGGACTGCGCCGCCCGACCAGGATGACGTTTCCTTTGTAGAGTTTACATCGTACCTGGCCCGTCATGCTCTGCTGGGTGACCCGCACAAAAGCGTCGAGGGCTTCACGCAGTGGCGTGTACCATTGGCCGTTGTAAACCAGGTCGGCATATTTGAGAGCGATTTGCTGTTTGTAGTGGAGTGTTTCTTTGTCCAGGCAAAGCTGCTCCAGCGCCTGGTGTGCTTCAACCAGGATGGTGCCGCCGGGTGTCTCGTAGACGCCGTGGCTCTTCATGCCGACCAGCCGATTCTCCACGATGTCCACACGCCCAACGCCGTGGCGGCCGCCCATTTCGTTCAGCGTCTCCAGCAGCGAGATAGGACCCATGGCCACACCATTGACTCGCTTGGGCACCCCCTGCAGAAAATCGATGGTCACATATTCTGGCTCGTCAGGTGCCTTCTCCGGAGCAACGCTCAGTTGGTACATCGCCTCTTCCGGTTCCTGCCATGGATCTTCCAGGATGCCCCCTTCATGACTCAGATGCCAGATGTTGCGGTCGCGGCTGTAGATGCTCTTTTCGGTAGCACTGACGGGTATGTTGTGTTCTATGGCATAATCCAGGGCGTCCTCGCGAGAGCGGATGTCCCACTCGCGCCAGGGAGCGATCACTTTGAGACGAGGGTTGAGGGCCTGGTAAGTCAACTCAAAGCGGACCTGGTCGTTGCCTTTGCCGGTGCAGCCATGAGCTACGGCGTCGGCGCCCTCGATCTCGGCGATATCCACCTGGCGGCGAGCGATGATCGGCCGCGCGAAGGAAGTACCCAGCAGATATTTACGCTCGTAGATGGCACCGGCCATCAGAGTGGGGTAAATGTAGTCAGTGATGAACTCCTCACGCAGGTCTTCTATGTACGCCTTGCTGGCACCGGAGGCTAAGGCTTTTTCTTCCAATCCCTCCAGTTCTTCCCCCTGACCCAGGTTGGCTGTGACGCAGATGACCTCGCAACCGTAGTTATTCTTGAGCCAGGGGACGATGACCGACGTGTCCAGGCCGCCGGAATAAGCGAGCACTGCCTTTTTGACTTCTGGTTCTGGTTGACGTTGGGCTGGCATGAGATCTCTCCTTGGATTTATACGACACTACATTCGAAAGCGCAGGTCGTCCAAATCGCGCAGCAGGTTTACAGAAGTCTTGACGAGCTTGAGCACATCGCCAGGGCGAATCGGCTTCCTCGCTTCGCCAAAATCACCTTCTGCCGGTTGTGCCAGGAACCAGCCGGTCCCAGCTCCCAGCATCGCCCCTATCAGGGCACCGACGAGGAGTGCGTTTCGTTGTTTCGGTTCGAGTTCCATGTTAGAACCTCCTGAGAAGGGATAGACACCGGGTCGCGGCCCGGCATGATTGCATTAAGTTTTAACCATTATAGCGCAAGTCTTAAGATATGAGAAGTGAGGTGGTAGTTTACTGCTGTTCGCCGGCGAATAGTTCTTCTTTATATGCACCGCCAGCGTTCCAAAAGGTCCATCCGAACGCACCGGCGTCGTCCGCCGCCTGCTTTTGCAGCAGCATCTCGTCCAGTGTGTACCAATAGGCCTGCAGCCAGGGCCGGACCCGTGTAGAAGGAGGCACCCGCGCTTCGGCTGCCTGTTGGCTGCGATACACCACGTCGTAGGGATGAGCCGATGGGTCGCCATAGCCCAGGTTACCGGGACGGAAGGTGGACGGGTAGACCATG
>JAHELX010000372.1 GCA_024643945.1 Anaerolineales bacterium | reverse complement strand
CTCGGAGCAATAAATCGGTAATAGCCAGTCTCCTGGAAAGAGAACCCGTGATGTCTCCCAAGTATCAGTGGAATTTGCTCGAACCGCTGCGAAGCCTGGAGATCGTGTGGGGCAATGGGGATAAGTTATGGAGTGGCAGCGGTGCTTTTCGCGGCGAAAAAGAAGAAGATTGGCAGAAGGGGCTGGTTCCCTTGCAAGGGCCCGGGCCGGGACAACTGGATTTCTACAAGTTCGTTTCGGCAGCCCAGGGCAGTATGGGCATCGTGACTTGGGCCTCGGTAAAATGCGAAGTTTTTCCAGATTTCCGGAAGCTTGTCTTCATTCCGGCAGAGCGGCTCGATGCTGTCATTGATTTTACCTACAAACTCCTCAAATTCAGATTCGGCGATGAGCTTTTCATCCTGAATAACACCTGTCTGGCCTACGTCCTGACCAATGAACCGGATGAGGTTGAAGCCTTGAAAGAGGCACTCCCCGCATGGGCAGTCATCGTGGGGATTACAGGCGGGCACATTTTGCCCAGAGAAAAGGTTGAAGCTCAGGAAAATGATATCCGGGACATTGCCCAGCAATTTGGCTTGAAGATGGTGCCGGCAATCCAGGGCTGCCGTGGCGGTGAGTTGCTGGAGCTTTTACTAAAACCTTCCCCAGAACCGTACTGGAAACTGAGGTACAAGGGAGGATCACAGGAAGTATTCTTCCTGACCACGCTGGATAGAACGCCCGGCTACGTTACGACGATGGTTTCAGCGGCCAATGAACACCAGTATCCGGTCCCGGACATTGGCGTTTATATCCAGCCGGTGCATCAGGGAGTCGGCTGCCATTGCGAATTCCTTCTCCCCTTCGACCGGCAGAATCGGGCGGAGATGCTCAGGACTCAGGCGTTGTTCCGCGACGCCAGCCTCAGGCTGTTCAGGCAGAAAGCGTTCTTCTCGCGGCCATATGGCATATGGGCTGATATGGTCTACAACGCAGATGCACAGACCACGATCGTGACGCGAAAAATCAAGGAAATATTTGACCCCAATCATGTGATGAATCCCGGGAAACTCTGCTTTTAGCATTACAAGATGCAAGGGAGAATATAAATGGCACTGGAAGATTTTGCAGCGGAAATGGACAGGTGCAGTCAGTGTTCCTACTGCAAGTGGATTCCGTTTGACCAGGTGAAGAGTTGGCGGTTTGCCAAGAACTGCCCCAGCATCTCGTACCATAATTTCAACAGTTACTCCGCCCGAGGCAGATATGCGGTTGCCCGCTCCCTTATCAGAGGACAAAGCGGGTATTCAGATACGGTTCGAGACATCGTATATACCTGCATGACTTGCGGGGCATGCGATGTAAGCTGTAAGGTCTGCCGCTACAACCTGGAGCCCCTGGAGATGGTGCGTGAACTTAAGTTTAGATTGGTTGAGGACGGCCAGGCTCTTGATGGACACAAGGCCATAATAGAGAGTCTGGATAAAGAACAAAATACGATGCTACAACCCAAAACCGGGCGGGGACAATGGGCGGACGATCTGGATGTCCCGCGTTTATTTTCGGACAAGGCCGAGGTTCTATTTCATGCAGGCTGCCGGTTTAGTTATGACAAAGATCTCCAGACCTCGGCCAGGGCTGCGCTACTGCTTTTGAAGAACGCGGGTGTTGATGTTGGTATCATGGGGGAGCGAGAGATATGTTGCGGCGGCAGAATCTACACTATGGGGTACAGAAACGAATTTACCCGCTTCGCCAGGGCAAATATGAATGCATGGGCCAGAGCCGGCGTGAAGACGGTGGTCACTTCATGTGCTGACGGCTACCATGCCTTCAAACGGCTTTACCCCCAATTGGGTTCTCAGGTTGAGGTATTGCATACGGTAGAATTCATTGATCGCCTGATTAAAGAAGGAAAGCTCACGTTCCACAGAGTTCCAATGACCGTTACCTATCACGATCCCTGCCACCTGGGCAGGCAGGGGGAACCGCATGTGCCGTGGAATGGCGTGGAGAAGAAAATTAAGAGTCAAATAATCGTTTATGAGCCAAAAAAGCCGCGGTATAACGGGGCCTGGGGCGTGTATGATCCGCCGAGGGATATCCTCAGGAGCATCCCCGGCGTGGAGCTGGTGGAGATGGAGCGGATACGGGAATACAGTTGGTGCTGCGGGGCCGGGGGAGGCGTTCGTGAAGCCTATCCGGAATACTCCAACTGGACCGCCACCGAAAGAATCGCGGAAGCTAAGGCTACCGGGGCCGAAGCACTGGTAAGCGCCTGCCCGTGGTGCGAGAGGAACTTCATGGATGCCATTAGCGCACTGGGAGATACCATGAAAGTCTACGACATTGTCGAGCTGGTGCAGAAAGCGATATAGCGGAGGAAGCAAATGACACTATCAAAGAACGTGTATACGGCCCTGGAAGATATTGTCGGCGCAAGAAATATATCCGATGATCCGGCGGTACTTGATTCATACAGATACTCGCTGGCCCATACGGCCATTCATCTCGGCCCCTATTTCGACACATATACCCCAAGAGGAGCGGCAGTTCTTCTGCCGGGGAGTACTGAGGAAGTCCAGGCCATCGTCAAATTGTGCAACAAGTACAAAATAAAGTTTAAGGCCTCAAGTACCTTCTGGTCCGCCCAGGGGTACCCTTCAGAAGACAACACCATTCAGTTGGACATGAGACGGATGGACCGGATTCTGGAGATAGATGAGAAAAACATGTTTGCTGTCATTGAGCCGGGGGTTATCGGCGCCACGCTTCAAGCCGAGGCCATGAAGGTAGGGCTGAATACACATATCCCAGGCTCCGGCTGCAGTTGTTCCACGTTGGCCAGCGCCACCTCGTACTTCGGGTCCGGGCCAAGCAACCTGTACGGCGGTTGGCATTACGATAACTTGCTCGGCGTAGAATGGGTGATGCCCACAGGCGACATCTTTAGAACAGGTTCATTGGGTTCCGGCTGCGGCTGGTTCTGCGGCGAAGGCCCAGGTCCAAGCATGAAAGGCATAGCCAGGGGATTTCTCGGTGCCAAAGGCGCTATGGGTGTATTTACGAAATGCGCTATCAAACTTTTTGCCTGGCCTGGCCCGGAAACACTGCCTGTGGAAGGGATAGTACCGGCCTACAGGGTATCACTCCCGGACAATTTCAAGGCTTATACCGTGGCTTTCCCATCGTGGAAGGCATGGGCCGATGCGGCTTATATGATCTGGGACACTGGCATCGGCTATCTCGCTCACCGGCAGTTCAACATGTTCGGCAGAGACCTGAAATATGCCATGGTCAAAATACTCACCGATCCCACCAAAACACTGGGAGACCTGGAGGAAATTCTTGAGGATCCGGAAGTGCAAAGAATCACAGAGGATTCCAAGCGCGAGTTCCAGATCATTCTGGTCGGTATGACCCCACGGGATATTGCCTGGCAGGAGAAGGCGTTTGACGAAATACTCGCCAGGACCGGAGGCTGGAAGGTGGAAGCCATGAACGAACCTGACATACACGATTGGGCGCTGCTTTACCTGATCAGGCTGGGACATAAAAACCTGAACCTCGTTTTCGGCGGGTCGTATGATGGTTGTTTCGGCCTGCTTGGCGCTGCGGACTACGGGGCCTCCCACGCCGAAGAAGCGGCCGCGTTTAAGAAAGAATGGGAAAAGCGGGGGGCCGTGGTGGAAGCTGGCGGCGATTGTATGATGGGACCGATAGGTGGCCAGGGAGGGGGAGGCACGTGCCTTTGGGAGAACTTCACCTGCTTTGATCCGCATGACAGGGAATCAACCGAGGGAACCCTGGAGTTCTTTGATGCCTGTACCAAGCTGGGTCTGGAAAGGGGTTGGGGTGTCGGCATGGAGAAGTGGAACTCCCAAGCACGAGGGCCTGATGGCAGGACAACTCCCAAGGAAGAGCGCGATAGAATGCATTTGTCCGCACCGCAGCCATCCGTTTTTCGTTACCAGCATAAAGTCAGGGAAGCCTTCAACCCGAACGACCTGGGGGATGCATACTACGAAACATTAGAAGATTTATAGTCTGAGGACCCAAATCCTCTACCATCCGCTGGGCGGTCAGGCGGGCAGAGATCAGGGCCGTGGGCATACCCATGCCGGGACGCGTCTCATGATCGAGCCAATCATCCACCCACACTGATCATAACATATGCATGGGGCCCATTCATGACCCGAGGCTCCCAAACGGCTGATAATTGCCGTATCTGACACATCGGCGTATCAGCCTCCAAGTCGCTCGCAGCACACCGCCCAGTTCTCTATGCAGTATGCTCCAAGTATGTCCGAACAAGTCCCCTATACTGCCTCCCTGGCAAGGTCGCAAAGATCCATCTCGGAATCGCTTGAGATGGATCAGTTGCCCTGGCTTTAATTGCACCGTTCCAGTGTCAGGGACTTCGTCCAGTCGCCCCTTTTCTCCCTCGAGTCCTATTCGAGTACCCGCATCAGGTTTTCCGACTTCAGGATACCCGGATCAGCGGCCGGCTCGAGGAAAGGGCTCACATCGGCAACAACCTGCTCCCAGTCAACGGCTTGGAGTCGGTGTCGCACTATCCTTCGCCAATTGTCTCCGGTCAACGGTTCTGCCTCCCAGCCGGTCTGTTGCAGGGCATTGTTGAGCAGAGTCAGGTTTGGTGCTGGCCATTCTGGATCGCTGAGATACCACAACAGGTCATAGACGTCACGGCCTTTGGTGTACGGTCGCTGGAGAATGGCGTGTAACTTGCCGGCCAGGAGCGAGGCGCGATTGTGATGCTGAAGCTGGAGTATCACATAGCGGCGCACGATGCTGGTCCTCAGTCCCGCACCGGTTGGAGGATCGGTATCCACTTCAATCTTGACCGCCAACACCTCGTCCCTATGAGGCGATAGACCCAGTTCGTAGAGCAGGCCACGAAAACGGACAAAGGCACTTTGGACTGTTTTCTGGTCGCTGACTTTCAGCTCCACCCGGTAGCCCTCGGCCTTGAACGTGGAGCGGACGGCCAGGAGGTAGGCGCGAAAGTCGTACTCGGCTGTGGCCTGCTCCAGGGCAAAATCCAGATCTTCAGAATAACGCGCGCTGGCAAAGAGGAAACGAAGTGCAGTGCCTCCGTGGAAGGCCAGGGGGATCATCGCCCCTGCCCGCTGGAGCGCGCCCAGGATTCGAGCCTGCAGGTATTCGCGGGCCACATTGCGCCCCTGTACGGGGGTAGGGGTGGCGCGAACGATTTGGGCCAGGTAGTCTTTCATAGGATTTCGTATTCCTGAACTTCGGCCTCGGCCAGCTTTATGACGTGATCTGCTGCTCGGCGCAGCTTGGGGCTTTTCGCCCGCACAGCCTGGCTCTGCAACTGATCCAAGTCCAGCCGTTCCAGGTTTTGCAGACGCAATTGATGGAGGTATTCCGGGGCATCGCCCCGGGGCTGAAGGTGCACCAGATCCAGCAGCGCCTTTTCTGGTGTTGCCACAAAGGCCTGCTGGTCGTCTCCTATGTCGGTCAGTTGGTACCCAAAGAGCAATCCTGTCTTGACGTGGCGGTACTCGTAAACTCCCAAGGGTGTGTCCCAGCGAGCAGGCCTCAACGCCGCCACACTGGTCGTCACAGGTACAGCCTCCGGAATCAAGCCGTGATAGGCCAGGGCTGACTGCAGGCTGACGTACGATCCACGCACCAATCGGTTGGCAACTAGAAAAGGATGGGGCTTGACCTTCTGGAATGGCGGCGCCAGCGCATACAGGCCCCGCCGCAATTGATAGAGACGCCCCGTTTTGACCCAACGCGACAACTGCCTGCGCACGTTGGCCGGATCCACCTCACCGGCCAGAAGCAAGCCGGTCTCGAAAACGGGTTCGTCGCCCACGATCTCAAGCAAGTGTGAGAATTCCATGCGGGTAGTATGCCATAGATGGCAAATTATTGCAACAAAATGATGCTCTGTTGCCTGGCTCTTCAGTTCGCCCTCTCTGTTCAATGCTGCACCACACTGCTGCTGGCCATGTCTGCAATCTAAGCAGCTTATGATAAGCAGCCTTGAATGATGGGTAGGAAGTGGACCCTTCCTCGGATTTCTGAGAAACTGACACTGCTCAGGAAAAGAAAGGACCAGCTCAATAGGCCGGTCCTCTGCTAGAGGAATCGATTTATCGATAACCCGTGTGCCCCCAAGGGACCTCGAACGCACGCCATGTCGCCCCCCTTGCACGGCTCAAAACTCGTAGAGGAGATTATACCACTGGAGGAGT
>JAHELX010000371.1 GCA_024643945.1 Anaerolineales bacterium | reverse complement strand
GGACTCAATCAGGGGGGAGTGCGACCGTCTTCAGTGGAGATCACCGCAGCGGAAAAGCCAGCCTGGAACTGACCGGCGCCATCACCCTGATGCAAGCCGCCGTTCTCTCCGGCGTTTACAACCCCACCCTCTCCTTCTGGTATAACCCGTCGCTGACAGGGGGGGATAGCTTTGAGGTGACCCTCAGCCAGGGAAGCACGCCGCTGGCCTCGAAAGTCTTCACCGAGAGTACCGCAGTCGGGTGGCAGCATGCCTGGCTGGCTCTGGATCAGCCCAGTCAATATACCGGAACGCTCAGCGTGAGCTTTCACCTGACGGGCGGCCAGGTATCCCTGGACGAGGTCCGCCTGGGCGACGGGCCGCATACGGTTTTCTTGCCGGTCATTCTGCAATCTGCTACGCCATGAAGGGATGAATCGCTGAAGGCGCTGAGGCGTGTGAGCCGGCTGAAATCCGCGGCTTAGGCAGGCTAGAAAGCCCGCCCCACGACTTTTCAGATGGCCTGCCAGCGCTTCGGTAGTTGTGCCAGGCTGCGTGCCAGTTGTTGCATATACTGGCGATTCTCCAGCTTGTCTCGCCAGGTTGGGGGGATGGCTTCGACTCCCAGGTAAGCGCCCGAGACGGCACCGGCCATGGCACCCAGCGTGTCCCGGTCCCCTCCGTTCAGGACGGCGCAGAAGAGGCAGGCCTCGAAGGATCGGGGGTGACATAGAAAAGCGTAAAGGGCGAAAGGCATTGACTCATGCACAGCCACGCCTTGCCCCAGGTGCTGGGCTGCGTCGGACGGAGGCACCTGGTCGACGATCAAGGTTTTGACCAGCTCCATCTTGTCCCGGATTTCGGCGGTACGAGCGAAGTCAATCAGGTTCTGGCAGAAGGGTTCGAAGGGGAAGGGGTCCTGGGGGGAAAGAGTCAGCGCCTGGGCGATCGCCTTGGCCAGCACAGCCGCCCCATCTATGCCAATGGGGTGGGCGTGGGTCACGACCGCCGAGGCGCGGACTTGCTGGTAGAGGTCCGGCGCATCGTGAAAGAAGAGGGCCAGCGGCGCAATCCGCATAGCCGCCCCGTTACCAAAGGAGCCCTGGCCGTCAAACAGACGTCGTGCTGCCTCGGCATAGGGCATCTCACCCTTTGCCACCAAGGCGAAAATTGTGGGAGGACCGATGGCATAGCCCCGCCAGGGTTCACGCATGTAATTGGCGTGGAAGGTGTCGCCCAGATGTTGTGGATCGAGGTGACCGACCTCGAGGATGGACTCGGCCAGGCCGATGGCCATGGCCGTGTCATCGGTGTAAAGGAGGACCTTGGCGTAAGCGATCTTGGAACGCAGATCCGCTTCCCCCAGACACTGGAAGGCCAGTTCGCCAATAGCATCCCCCAGGGCGCTGCCCAGCATGCTGCCCAGAAACCTGGATTGCAAATTACCCACCTCGCAGCAGATTACCCGGCAACCTCAGAATGCGCTTCAACAGGCCCTTCTTCAGTGAGCGGCTGGGCATGTTCTCGACGCCCTCTTCGTAGGCGGCAATGGCCGGCAGCCACTGGCCCTGTTTCATCCGCAGGCGGCTGAGTGCCTGCCAGGCATACATAGCCGAATCGCTATCGCCGATTTCCTCAAACATGGTGGCTGACTGTTTATAGGCATCGGCTGCTTCCTGGTAGCGCGCCTGGCCTTCTAAGACGTTGCCCAGGTTGCCCATCACCTGGGCCTTGCCTTTGGCGTTGCCCAGTTCGGCGAACACGGCATAGGCCTCCTCCAGGGCAGCTTCGGCCTGTACCCACTCGGCGAGTTCGCGCCGCGCCACGCCCAAGTCATTGAGGATTTCAGCCGCCCTTTGCCGGTCCCCGGCCGCCTCGGCTGCAGCATAGGCCCCAGCAAAAGCCTGGGACGCGTCGGCAAAGCGGCCGGCTCGAAAATGGGTGATCCCCAGCGCATGTAGTTTCACTGGATCATTCATCGCCAGATACCTCCTCGTGGTCAATGCTCGGAGTAGGAGGAACATCGTAATCACTGGGAGGCGGCAACGGGACTCTTAACGTGATTGTGGTGCCCTGATCGGGCGGCTCGGTGCTGGACTCAATGCTGAGGTGACCGTCAATCAGCCGGGTCCGCTCCCGCATATTCAACATGCCGAAACTTCCTCGCTGCTCGTAACTCTCTTCCACAGCCGCCACGTCGAACCCGCGACCATTATCGCGCACCTGAACTGTGAGGATGTCAGGTGTGGTCGCCAGCCTGATCCACACGTTGCGGGCTGCTGCGTGGCGTTTGACGTTGTTGACTGCTTCTTGCACAATGGAGAAGATGGTGCCAGCTATCCTGGTATCGAGCTGGCGCGGCAGCGCCGTCGGCTCAAAATGCACGTCGAGATCTTCCGTGTCGTTGAGTTGGCTCACATAAGACTCCAGGGTGGGCACCAGACCTTGCGTCTCAAGAATGATAGGCCGCAACTCAAAAAGGACCATGCGCGCTTCGCGGGCGGCTTGATGGACCAGGCTACGCAGCGCATCCAACTCGGTTAAGGCAGCCTCCGGCTTCACCAGTAGCAATCGCTGCAGGTGATCAATGCTCATGCTAATCGCCGAGAGCATCTGCACCGTCCCATCGTGCAAGTTACGAGCAATTTCGCGACGTACGTCCTCCTGTGCCTGGATAATGCGGTCGCGTTCTTCCCGCAAGCTGGTATAATGCCGCGCGTTTTCGATGGCGATGGCCGCCTGCGCCCCGATGGAGGTCAACAACTGCAGGTCTTCCGCGTCAAAGCCGCCGCCCGAATATTTGTTGAGCACTTCCAACACACCAATTGTGCGCCCCTTAATCTTAAGAGGGGCAGCCGCGATGGACTGAGTAAGAAAGCCAGTCCGCACATCAACCCGCGAATTGAAGCGCGGGTCCGCACGAGCATCATTGGCGACCGTGGGCTGACCGTGCCGCGCCACCCAGCCAGCAATTCCCTCATTGATGGAAATGCGCTGGCGGCGCAATATGTCGCTCCCTCCGCCGTGGCTCACTTCAAACACCAGGTCGCCCTTCTCTTCATCAATGAGCATCAGGGACGATGCACTGGCATCCATCACGTCCTTGGCAAATTGCATAGTGTTGGTTAGCAGCTCATTGAGGTCAAAGTTGGTGACCAGGACCTGACCCATTTGGGAGAAGAAGCCCTGTTGGTTCAACCGCTGCTGAGCCAGTGAGACGTCGGTAGCTAACGAGACGAGTTGCCCTATCCCACGCGCGAATCTCCCCAGTGCAAAACGCTGAGCCAGCCCAAAAGGCCGCTCAGAGGACAATATCAGGCTTATGGAACCGATGACGCGCACGTCGCGCAGCAAGGGGGCGTTGATCAAGATAAGATTATCAGCCGCCAGACGGTTGACAGAGAGCGGGAGGTGATCAGGCGATGGAATATACCATATGCCTTCCAGCAACCGGCGCTCGATTACGCTCTCCCAGCGATCAATAACAGACAATGCCTCTGGCGGAAAGGCACCCGCCCGCAATCGCTGCGGGGGGCGCGACTGAAAGAGGATCGAGCCAGCCTCGGCGCGAAAGACGCCCATCAGCAACGCCAGAGCCTGGCGCAGCATCATGTTCGCGTCACGCGTGGCGGCCAGTTCGAGGAACATGCCAAGGATAGCGGAATCGTCGGGCGCGGCACCAGACGGAACATAGACGGAAGGTTTTATCTCAGCCATGAGCTATACAAAATTCTTCAGCAAAACCGGCGCAAACTGATGGCAAAAGCACCGAGTTATTTCTGGACAAGTGTTAATGACTGATTAGTAAAGTACTAGTAAGTGATCTCAAGCAGACCCTCGGCGACTTTGCGCATCGCCTCGGCTGAAAGGGTGCTGAGCTGCATCGCGACCCGCACGTAGAGCAGGTTACCAGGCTGGAGCATAAACGTTCGTACGTCTTCCGGCAACTGCGCCAGACGCTCCAATTCGTCCGCGCCGGCTATCTGCTCGCCATGCGGCCTAATGCCCTGATCAAGAAAATACGCCAGGGGCACATCCAGGTAGTTGGCCAGTGTCTCGAGTTCGTGCAAAGAGATGTCGGTCCGGCCAAATTCGTAACTGCTTATGCGGCTGGCGGAGCAGTCGAGCACCTTGGCTAAGTCCTTTTGGGAATAACCGGCCTCCATACGCGCCTGTCGCAGCAAGACGCCGATGATTCGACGACGCAGTTGCATCGCCTCTTCGACCGGCAAATCCCGATCCTCATCGTCGGGAATAGGATCGTCCGACCAGAAATAGGTAATGGGCACGCGATAGATGTATGCCAGCACTTCCAGTTGAGGGAGTGAGAGGTCGCGCCGTCCATATTCGTAATCGGAGAGACTACTCGACGAAACGCCAACCACCTCGGCGGCCTCTTTAATGCTCATACCAGCACGGATCCGGGCATTCCTCAGCAGCACACCCAGAATCTTCTTACGTATGGTAGCCGCCTCTGCCTTTTCCATTGACCCGCTCCTGTCCATATCTTGGCTTTCCACCGATTCGGGAATACGTTCTTGGCTCATGTCTAGAACTAGTGCAAAGTGACCGGCACTTATTGGCACTTTTAATGAAAGGATTAGAAAGGTTAAAGTGCCAATCACTTGTACTGAACATGAGCCTACGTTCTTAAGAATTTCACGCGCAGGGTCCCGGCAAACTCTATTATAACATAATATTTGCGATCTGGCTGGAATTATAGCCCATATGTACTATAACGACAAGCAAAGAACAGTTTGGGATTTGGAAACAATTTGTGCACGCCAAGACAGTAGGGGCGACCCTTGCGGTTGCCCGCCGGCTGTGGGCAATCGCAAGCGTTGCCCCTACGCGTATGGCATGCTAATTTGAACTCCTGGGCACCGTTGCCTGCTTTCGCCACCCGATTTACAAATCAGCCAGCGCTGCCTCCAGGTCGGCCTGGAGATCCCCCACATCCTCGATGCCAACCGCATAGCGAATCAGCCCCGCCGGCACACCCGAGGCAACCCGTTCCTCCTCAGTCAGCTCGACGTGGCTGGTCAGCGCCGACGGGCCGACGACGGTTTCGACCTGGCCCAGATTGGCCGCCATATAGGCATAGCGCAGGCGAGGCAAGAAGCGCGCGACGGTGTCCATATCTCCCTTGAGCTCGAAACTGAGCACACCCCCAAAGCCAGCCATCTGCCGCCTGGCAATCGCGTGGCCCGGGTGGCTCTCCAGGCCCGGGTAGTAAACACGCGCCACCTTCGGACGCCCTTCCAGGAACTGAGCCAACGCCAACGCGTTCTCGTTCTGGCGTTGGACGCGCAGCCCCAACGTCTTGAGGCTGCGCAGCAACAGGTAGGCGCTGAAAGCGTCCAGGGAAGGGCCGGTGAGTTCCCGATAGCGGAAGATCCCCTCGATCAAGTCCTGGCGGCCGCAGACCACGCCGCCCAAGACGTCGCCGTGGCCACCCAGGAACTTGGTAGCGCTGTGAATCACCAGGTCGGCACCCAAGGCGACGGGGTTCTGGTTGATGGGGGTGGCAAAGGTGTTGTCGACGATGGCGATGGCACCCACCTGGTGCGCGGCCTGGATCAGCCGGGCCAGATCCAGCACCTTGAGCGTGGGATTGGTGGGCGACTCCAGATATAAGACATCGCAGCCCTGCTGGATGGAGGCTTCAATCGCCTCGTGGTCTTCTGTCTCACATACCTCACATATGACGCCGAAGCGAGGCAGAATCTGCGTGAAGTGTAGAAAGGTCGCGCCGTAAGCGTCTCGCACGGTGACAGCCCGCTGCGAGGGGCTGAGCAAGGCGAAGAGCGTGGTATTGATGGCCGCCATCCCAGTGGCGAAGCTAGTGGCACTGTCGGCCCCTTCCAGCGCGGCCACTTTCTGTTCGAAGAGGCGCGTGGTGGGATTGGAATTGCGGCTATAGATGTCCCCCGGTGCCTGACGCAGGGCCACCGCACGCCACGTATCGAGGTCGTCAAAGGCATAAGCCACGTTCTCGACAATGGGGGGCACAATGGCCCGGGTGGCGGGGTCAATCTTCTGGGCGAGGTGGACCGAACGGGTTGAGGGGCCTTCGTCGTGACGCATGTCAATCTCTCCTTGTTAATCATTGGAGTCTGATAACTGCTCACACTCCCGGAGCACCCAATGGTCCCGAGCGCTCGATGGTCCCCTGCACAGCCCCACAGGGGGGCTTCGCTCGGGAAAGCCCCCCCACGGCGCAGGGTTGGGCGAACGCCGCACCTGAGCAC
>JAHELX010000021.1 GCA_024643945.1 Anaerolineales bacterium | reverse complement strand
GAAGGGGGGCGGCATACGCCCTTCTTCCAGGGATATCGGCCCCAGTTCTACATTCGGACGATGGACGTGACGGGCGAGGTGCAGTTGCCCGAGGGCGTCGAGATGGTGATGCCTGGGGATAGTGTGAACTTGCAGGTGAAGTTGATCGTGCCGGTGGCGTTGGAAGCCGGGAGCCGGTTCGCCATCCGAGAGGGTGGGCGCACCGTTGGGGCTGGCGTCATCACCAGGATCGTTGAGTAGATGTCTGGTGGGTTGGCTGAACGGTCGGTAATAGCTTAGACGCCTGATCATCGGACCAATCGATCGCTGAACTAGCCTGGCATTTGCTGTCGGAAGAGGAAGGTATGGCCAAACAAAAGATACGCATTCGTTTGAAGGCTTATGACCACCGTGTGTTGGATCAGTCGGTGCGGCAGATTGTTGACACAGCCGAACGCACGGGCGCGATTGTAGTGGGCCCGGTGCCCTTGCCGACTAAGATCGAAAAGTTTACTGTGATTCGCTCGCCTTTCATTGACAAGGATTCGCGAGAACAGTTCGAGATCCGTACCCATAAGCGTCTCATTGACGTAGTAGAACCTAGCTCCAAGACGATCGACGCTTTGGTGCGGCTGAATTTGCCTGCGGGCGTTGACGTGGAGATTAAATAGGAATCTGGGAATCCAGAGCTCAGGAATCAGGAACATCTGTTGTTCCTTAATCATTCTTCATTGCCGCATTCCTGATCCCTGGTCCCAAATTCTTGATCCCTTATTCTTGAAGAATGGGAGGAATGGGATGCTGGGGATGATGCAGTCTTTTGACTAACAGTCCCTACGCCCAAAGAACTAATGAAAGGACTTCTCGGTAAGAAACTCGGCATGACCCAGATTTTCGATGAGCAGGGTGAAGTAATCCCGGTGACGGTGATCGAGGCAGGGCCATGCTATGTGACACAGAAAAAAACGTTGGAGCGCGATGGCTATACCGCAGTGCAACTCGGGTTTGAAGAGATCAGACCAAGCCGCGCTAATAAGCCGAAGCTGGGGCATTTGGCCAAGAACGACCTCCCGCCATTGCGTTACTTGCGCGAGTTTCGCGTGAGTGATCATAGCGACTTAAGTGAAGGGCAGAAACTCGACGTCAGTGTCTTTGACTTGGCAGATCGGGTAGATGTGATTGGCATTTCCAAAGGGCGTGGGTTTGCTGGTGTCGTCAAGCGTCACGGTTTCGCAGGAGGCCCCAAAACCCATGGTCAATCTGATCGTTGGCGCGCGCCAGGCGCGATCAGTGCTGGCTCTACGCCAGGGCGCGTATTTAAAGGGCTGCGTATGGCCGGCCGGATGGGTAACAAGCGGGTTACGGTTCAGAATCTTGAAGTGGTACTGGTAGACCCAGAGCGAAATCTGCTGGCGGTGAAAGGGGCAGTGCCGGGTGCGCGTAACGGGCTCCTGATCATCCACGGAGTTCGCAAGACCAGCGCTTCGAAGAAGCGGAGATGAGCGATGCAAGTAGAAGTTAAAAACATCGCGGGTGAAACGGTTGGGGAAGTAGAACTGCGCGACGACATCTTTGGCATCGAACCCAATGGACCGGTAATGCACCAAGCGCTGGTGCGGCAATTAGCCAATCGCCGACTGGGGACGCACAAAGTCAAGTCGCGAGGTGAAGTAGCTCGCAGCAAGGCTAAGTGGTACCGGCAAAAGGGAACTGGCCGCGCTCGACACGGCAGTCGCAACGCACCGATTTTTGTAGGAGGCGGCGTGGCGCACGGACCCAAACCCCGTAGCTACATGAAGAAGATGCCGCGCAAAATGCGGCGACTCGCTTTGTGTTCGGCGCTGTCAGTCAAGGCTGCCGAAGCACGCATCGTCGTGCTGGATGCGATCGATTTTGAAGCACCCAAGACTCGCATGATGATTGACACCTTACAGAATCTAAACGTCGACTCCAGTGCTGTCATTTTGCTCCCCGAGCAGAGTGAGAATGTCGAGCGGTCAGCCAGCAATTTGCCCGATGTGAAGACTTTGCGAGCACATTACCTGAACGTGCATGATTTGCTGGCATATGACTACGTGATTATGCCCACTGGTGCATTGACAGTGGTCGAAGGGATTTTGGGGTGAGGTGAGCTATGGGAGAGATGAGTCCGTATCAAGTGGTAAGACGCCCCGTAATCACCGAGAAGAGCAACATCGCTACCGGATACAATCAGTATACATTTGAAGTGGATCGTCGAGCCAATAAGACTCAGATTCGAGATGCGATAGAACACATCTTCAAGGTAGACGTGTTGCAGGTACGAGTGATCAATATGACCCCTAAGTATGGTCGCTGGGGGCGCAAACGAGTGAAGCGAAGCGCGGCCTGGAAGAAAGCCATTGTCACCATTGCACCAGATCAGCAGATCGAGATATTTGAAGGTGTATAAATGACTTAGAGTGTGCCTAAAGGTAAAGTGGGGCAGCCTTTTCCCCAGCGGGGACCTATGGGCCAGTCTGCCCAGGCGAGCTAGCCCATAGGTCCCCTCTCCCCTGTGCAGGGGACCGTGGGTGGGGAAAGGCCCACCCCACCACTTTTCAGGCAGATTCTTAGCGATTGGGATCTAGAATAGGCGAGAAGCGGAGAAGCCATTATGCCTATCAAAAGCTATAAGCCGACTTCGCCTGGCCGGCGAGGGATGACGGTTTCGACATTTGAAGAGATTACACAAACAACTCCCGAAAAGAGCTTGCTAAGGCCGCTAAAAAAGAGCGCTGGTCGTAACTTTCGGGGTAAGATCACGGTGCGGCGGCGTGGCGGCGGTCACAAGCGTCGCTACCGGATGATAGACTTTAAACGAGATAAGTTTGGCGTCCCCGGCCAGGTCGATTCGATTGAATACGACCCCAACCGATCAGCGCGGATTGCGTTGTTGGTATACGCCGACGGCGAGAAGCGCTACATCATCGCTCCAATGGGCCTGATGGTCGGCGATACAGTCTCGTCGGGGGCCGATGCCGAAATTAGGGCGGGGAACGCGCTGCCCATTTATCGCATTCCGCTAGGTACGCTGATTCATAATGTTGAGCTCCATCCGGGTCAGGGCGGACAGTTGGTTCGATCGGCTGGTACGTCGGCGCAGTTGATGGCTAAAGAAGGGCCTTATGCTCAGGTTCGCCTGCCTAGCGGCGAGGTGCGGATGATTAACCAGAATTGCCTGGCTACTATTGGGCAGGTGGGTAATGTGGATCACAGCAACATCTCGTTGGGCAAGGCCGGCCGTAAGCGTTGGCTGGGGCGCCGTCCTTCAGTGCGCGGCTCAGCGATGGACCCGGGTTCTCACCCGCATGGTGGCGGTGAGGGACGCTCACCTATCGGGATGCCAGGGCCCAAGACCCCGTGGGGCAAACCTGCCCTGGGCTACAAGACCCGGCGTTCCAAGTTAAGCGATAAATACATCGTGCGTAAGCGCGGTAAAAAGCGACGGTAGGATACGTTAGCGGATTAAACGAGCTGAGTTGAGTCGATCCGATTGTTTAATCCGTTTGATCTGCTGAGGTAGAGATTGAGGAGGTAGCGGCAGTGACGCGATCAGCTAAAAAAGGTCCCTGGGTAAATCCTAAGTTGCTGAAGAAGATTCAGGCGATGAAT
Organism: Anaerolineales bacterium; assembly: GCA_024643945.1. The sequence continues at coordinate 20,989 of JAHELX010000021.1, read as the reverse complement.
GCCTCGGGTGAAAAGCGTGTCATTAAGACCTGGGCCCGGGATTGCACCATTTCGCCAGAGATGGTCGGCCACACTGTTGCCGTTCACAATGGCCGGCAACATGTGCCGATTTACATCCAGGAAAGTATGGTTAACCATAAGCTGGGTGAATTTGCTCCTACCCGTTTCTTCCGTGGTCATATTTTTCGAGAGCGGGGTAGCAAGGCTCGAAAGAGGTAAAACGAGATGGCGGGCTTTCAGGTACGCGCAGAAAGTAAATATATTCCCGGTTCGCCGATCAAGGCGCGGCGGGTGGTGAACGTGGTGCGTGGTATGCATGCGGAAGAGGCGTTGGAAATCTTGCGGCTGATGCCCCACGCTGCAGCCGGACCCGTCGCCAAAACGATTCGGAGTGCCGTTGCCAATGCGGAAGAGAATTTCGGCCTCGCAAAAGAGGATCTGATTATCATGGAGATCGTTGCTAACCCGGGGCCAACGCGCCCCTGGCGTCGCTTCGGGGCGCGAGGTCGCTTCAAGCCGATTCGCAAACGCACATCCCATATCAAGGTGGTTTTGGAAGAAGTAGAACAGGAGTAGATTCAGGAGGTTTGCTTTGGGGCGTAAAGTACATCCCATTGGATTTCGGCTGGGCATTATTAAGGATCACAGAGCGCGCTGGTATGCTGAAGGCGATGCATACGCTAATCTTTTAGGCGAAGACTTGGCTATTCGCAAGTTGATTCATGAAGAGAACGAACGAGCCAGCGTCTCTTCAGTGGAGGTTGAACGTCTGCCAGCCGCGAAGCAGGTAACAGTGCGTATCTGGACGGCCAAGCCCGGCATCGTCATCGGTCGCAAGGGTGCCAACGTGAATTCGCTGCGCCGGAAGCTGGAAGAACTGACCGGCAAAAAAGTCCACGTAGACGTGCAAGAAATCGAGAACCCAGACCTCGATGCCTACCTGGTGGCTGAGAGCATCGCCCAGCAGCTTGAGCGACGTATTTCGCACAAGAGGGCGATGAAGCAGGCGATAAGACGTGCGATGCGATCTGGTGCTCAGGGTATTATGATCACAACGGGTGGTCGGCTGTCCGGCGCTGAAATGGCCCGGCGTGAAACCCAGCGGGAAGGGCGTGTACCTCGCCACACGCTGCGCGCCGATATTGACTATGCTCGGGCCGAAGCCCTTACCACCTTTGGGCGCATCGGTGTGAAGGTGTGGATTTACAAAGGCGAGGTGTTGCCTCAGGCTGAGGAAGAGGCAGCATTAGCTTATTAGCAAATCTGCCAATCAGCGAGTCAGCGAGTCAGCGAATCTGCCAACCCACGAATTTGAGTCGGGGTATTGTTCTGATGACTCACTTACTCTGGCAGTGGGAGATTATAACCATGTTGATGCCAAAGCGCGTAAAATATCGCAAACAGATGCGCGGTCGCTTGAAGGGAAAGGCGAGCCGTGGGGCTGAAATCTCCTTTGGAGAATACGGCTTACAGGCCTTGGAGCCTTGTTGGATGACCAGCCGACAAATCGAGGCTGCCCGCCGCGCGATCGTTCGCCACGTGAGGCGGGGTGGCAAACTCTGGATCCGTGTCTTCCCTGACAAACCCGTGACGGCCAAGCCAGCCGAGACGCGTATGGGGAGCGGCAAAGGGAGTGTGGATCACTGGGTAGCGGTGGTCAAGCCAGGGCGTATCATTTTTGAGATTGCCGGTGTGCCGAAAGAGGCAGCGCGCGAAGCGTTGAGACTGGCCTCGCATAAGTTGCCTATCAAGACTCAGTTCGTGATGCGCACTGGCCTTGAGGAGGGATAGCCGTGAAAGCCCAGGAGATCCGTGCCCTATCAACTGACGAAGTCAAGGTTCGGCTCAACGATATGGAAGAGGAATTCTTCAACCTGCGTGCCCAGTTCACCATTGGGCAACTGGAGAACTTCAACCGGCTCACCGAGCTTAAACGGGACATTGCCCGCTTGAAGACTATCTTGCGGGAACGTGAGCTAGCAGCGGAATTCGAGGCTTAGCAGTCGGGGCTACAAAAATCGGCCGATAAGCTTCAAACAGCCGCAAGCATTGATTTGATACTTGATGGGGTTATAGCGATATGGCAAGAGAACAACGCAAAGTGCTGGTCGGGCGTGTGATCAGTGACAAAATGGACAAGACGGTTGTTGTCAGGGTGGAACGTCTCACACGCCATCCTTTGTACGGCAAGGTGATTCGACATCACAAGCGGTACAAGGTCCACGACGAGGAAAATGCATGTCGTGTGGGTGACCTGGTTCGCATGATTGAATCGCAGCCCATTAGCAAAGAAAAACGGTGGGTGGTAACAGATATTTTAAAGCGGGCCGAACTTTAGCTGCCTGGCCGTTATCTCATTCAGGAGTTATAGCTATGATTCAGCAAGAGAGTCGGTTAAAGGTGGCCGACAACACGGGTGCAAAAGAGCTTCTATGCATTCGGGTGTTGGGTGGCTCGATGCGGCGCTATGCGACGGTAGGCGATGTGATCGTGGCTACAGTAAAGCAGGCTGCTCCACAGGGGTCTGTGAAGAAGGGAGACGTGGTACGGGCAGTTGTCGTTCGTACAGCCAAAGAGTATGGGCGTAGCGATGGATCTTACATCAAATTTGACGAGAACGCAGCAGTCATCCTGGACACGCCGTCTAAGAATCCTAAAGGTACTCGCATCTTTGGGCCGGTAGCGCGTGAGTTGCGTGAAAAGGGCTTTATGAAGATTGTCTCGCTAGCCCCTGAAGTTTTGTAAGTAATGTCGAGGAGTTTAAACTATGAAGATAAAGCGAGGCGATACTGTTGCGATCATTGCTGGTGATGAGTTGGGCGAACGAGGCACAGTGCGTGATGTATTGCGCGGATGGCGGGTGGACCGCAAGCATCGACGCATTGAGCGTGATCCCAACAAGGATCGCGTGATCGTCGGCGGCCACAATATCATTAAGAAGCATCAGCGACCCGTTAGCCAAACTCGCACTCAAACTGGTATCATCGAACGCGAAGCGCCTATTCATATCTCAAAAGTGGCCTTAGTCTGTCCTCAATGTGATGAATGGACGCGAGTGGGCTTTACCTTTGCCGACGGGGCTAAGGTGCGTGTGTGCAAGCGCTGTGGCGAGATCATTGGTTGATCGAGTCTGGAGAGCAAACGATGTCTAACGCGCCTAGATTAAAAGAACGTTACCGAACAGAAATTGTGCCAGCTCTTATGGAAGAGTTTGGCTATGAAAATGTGATGCAGGTTCCACATCTGGAGAAAGTAGTAGTCAATGTGGGGGCAGGCGAGGCGTTGCAAAATGCTAAAGCTTTGGATGCCATCTCGCAACATCTGATGATAATCACTGGTCAGAAGCCCATTATCACCCGTGCCAGAAAATCTATCGCCAGCTTCAAGTTGCGCGAAGGAAACCCTATTGGTGTGAAGGTGACACTGCGAGGTAGACGGATGTTCGACTTTATGGACCGATTGTTGAACATCGCCCTGGCGCGTCAGCGTGACTTCCGCGGTGTATCGCCTGACAGCTTTGACGGTCGTGGTAACTACGCTATTGGTCTGACCGAGCAACTGGTGTGGCCCGAGATTGATTACGACAAGATCGACAAGGTCCGGGGAATGGGAATCACCATTGTCACCACCGCTGAGACCGACGAAGAAGCACGGCGTCTGTTGGCGTTGCTTGGGATGCCATTCAGGCGGAGTTCCTAGAGGGGTAAGGAGTTAGTTGTGGCTAAGAAATCCATGATCGAGCGCGAAAAAAGGCGGAAGTATGCGGTGCGGGTGCGTAACCGGTGCCAGCGTTGTGGACGCCCTCGAGGATATATGCGGCGCTTTGGTTTGTGTCGTATATGCTTTCGTGAATTGGCTAACCAGGGAGTCATCCCTGGCGTCGTCAAATCTAGCTGGTAGTTGCAGGCAGGAGAAGATAATCTATGAGTGTCAGTGACCCGATTGCCGATATGCTCGCGCGTATCCGCAACGCTGCGATGGTTCAGCACCGGCAGGTGGCGATGCCTACTTCGAAAATACGCGTTGCGATTGCCCGCATCTTAAAAGAAGAAGGCTTTATTCAGGATTATGAACTGATCCCGGCCAATCCTCAAGCTATGTTGCGGATTAGCCTGAAGTATACTCAAGCCAGGCGTCCCCAGCCGGTGATAACCGGCCTCAAGCGGATGAGCGCGCCAGGCCGTCGTGTGTATGCCGGTCGGCACGATTTGCCTTGGGTGCGGAGTGGGCTTGGGATCGCCATCGTCTCCACACCCAAAGGGGTGATGACTGCTCAGCAGGCGCGGCGTCTGGGCGTCGGTGGTGAAGTGCTTTGCTACGTCTGGTAAATCTCAAATCTCTAATCTCAAATGGCGGAGCAAGAATTGGAAATTAAGGGATTAGAAGATTGAGGATTGGAGATTTGACGGCGGAGGTTGAATTATGTCTCGTATAGGGCGTATGCCGATACCGATCCCTCGGGGGGTCACGGTAGATATTCATAAAAGCAGTGTGCGTGTAAAGGGGCCCAAGGGGGAAATTTCACGCGATTTTGACACAGATATGCAGATCAATCTGGAAGACAACCAGATTGTCATCCAGCGACCAACGGATCATCGGCGGCATCGGGCGCTGCATGGCCTCACCCGGGCGCTGCTAAACAATATGGTCATTGGTGTGAGCCAGGGTTTTACCCGCCAACTGCAGATTGAGGGTGTGGGCTATCGTGCCGAGTTGCAAGGCAAGAATTTGGTCCTGAACGTGGGTTACTCGCATCCGGTGGTGATTGAGCCCCCGGCTGACATCTCCTTTGAGGTTGAAAGAGGAAATCGCGTACTTAGAGTGTCCGGCATAGACAAGGAATTGGTGGGCGAGATAGCAGCTCGCATTCGCCGGGTACGTCCGCCGGAACCTTATAAGGGCAAAGGGATCAGATACAGCGGTGAATATGTTCGCCGCAAGGCTGGCAAGGCCGGCAAGATTTAGTAGCCAACTGGTACCATATCAATTCCCCAAAGGGGACCTATGGGTTAGCCTTGGCAGGGCACTAGCCGAAAGGTGTGGAGAAGAAGCATGGGTAAGCCGAACGATGTGAGGTTGGCGCGTAAGCACCGCCATGGGCGCGTACGCGGTAAAGTGATGGGCACATCACAGCGCCCTCGCTTGAACGTCTATCGCAGCCTCAACCATATTTATGCACAGATCATCGACGATAGCCAGGGATATACTCTGTTGGCAGTTTCTACTATAGATCCATCGCTCCGCCAGAGTCTAGCAAGCAAGACTAAAGTAGAGCAAGCGGCTGCGGTGGGCAAGACTCTGGCAGAGCGAGCCGTACAATCCGGCATCACCCAGGTTGTATTTGACCGGGGCGGATACAAATATCATGGCCGGGTGAAAGCCCTGGCCGAAGCGTCGCGTGAAGGTGGGTTGCAGTTCTAGTGCCCTGTCAAGGCTAAATTGACGGGTAATTTTGACGCCCATGGCGTTGGTTCTTACTCGTCAAATCATCGTTGACAGGGTACTAGCTGAAGGTTGGTAGCTAATGGCCGATAGCGAGTAGCTGGTAGTTAGTAGTTGACGACTGCTATCTGCTTTCTACCATCTGCCATCGGTCATACGCTCAATCGGAGGAAATATGGCGAGAAGAGAACAAGAATTTGAAGAGATTGAAGAACTTGATGAGCGTGTGGTACACATCGCGCGCACAGCTAAAGTGGTTAAAGGCGGCCGACGCTTCAGCTTCCGGGCGGTTGTGGTGGTAGGAGATAATCATGGCCGTGTTGGCGTGGGAATAGGCAAAGCGCGCGAAGTGCCTGAGGCTATCCGAAAAGGTTCGGAGAGAGCACGGCGCAATATGCGCCTCATCCCACTGGTTGGGACTACCATCCCTCATGAGATAACTTCTCGCTACAGCGCAGCCGAAGTTTTCCTGAAGCCGGCGGCGCCGGGTACGGGAGTGATTGCCGGGGGTGGAGTGCGAGCTGTGGTTGAGGCAGCCGGAATTCGTGACATTCTTACCAAAAGTATGGGCAGTGCCAATATTTTGAATGTAGTCAAAGCTACCGCCAAGGCCTTGAACGAGTTGCAGGATCCGGCTGAAATTGCCAACCGGCGTGGATTGCCTGTCAATCGGGTTCAACCGTTCTGGGGTAGGAAAGATGGCTAAGAAGAAGAGCAAGTCTTTACGTATCACCTGGGTCAAGAGCAGCATCAACTACTCAGAACGGCAGAAGGGCACTATTCGTGCCTTGGGGCTGCGTCGCCTGGGGCATTCGGTGGAGCATAAGGATACGCCGGTGATTCGAGGGATGATCAACAAAGTGAGTCACCTGGTTGAAGTGCAAGAGGTGGAAGTATGAAGTTGCATGATTTGCAGCCGGCTGTCGGCAGTATAAAGCGAAGAAAGCGTGTAGGCCGGGGTATTGCCGCCGGTCAGGGCAAGACTGCCGGCCGTGGCACGAAGGGCCAGGGCGCGCGAGCTGGCGGGGGTAAGGGTCCCTATTTTGAGGGAGGACAGTTGCCCCTGGTGCGCCGGCTTCCTTTTAAGCGTGGATTTACCAATATCTGGCGCGTGGAATACGCTGAGGTCAACTTAGAACGCCTGGACCAGTTTTCAGATGGGTCAGAAGTGGGGCCAGAGACGCTCGCGGACGCAGGTATCATCAAGTCGGCAACTAAGCCGGTAGTGATCCTGGGGCGCGGCAATCTGGACAGACGGCTCACGGTGAAGGCGCATCGCTTCTCAGCCAGCGCGCGCGCTAAGATTGAGGCGGCAGGTGGCGCAGTTGAGCTGCTGCCGCTAAGAAAGTAAGGAGTAGAGAGGATTCGGCATGATTCAAGCCGTTAAGAATGCATTAACTTTGCCCGACCTGCGGCGCAAAATTCTCTTCACCTTTTTCATTTTATTCGTCTATCGTGCCGCCGCACACGTGCCGGTACCTGGCGTTAATCAGGAGGCACTCCGGAGTTTTTTGGTGAGTGGTCAGGCCGGGAGTCAGCTCTTTGGCTTTTTGGACTTGTTGTCGGGAGGTGCCCTCTCGAATTTCTCAGTGATGGCGATGGGAGTATATCCTTATATCACGGCTTCCATCATCATCCAGTTGCTTCAGCCAATTATCCCTCAACTTGAGGAGATCGCCAAAGAGCCGGGCGGGCAGGCTAAGTTGAATCAATACACCCACTGGCTGATGGTACCTCTGGCCGCGCTTCAGGGCTACGGACAAGCCGCCGTCATCCAGCGGTCAATTGGGGTCAATGTACTGGCTAACTTTGGTTTTAATGTGGATCCATTAGGCACTGTCGCTACTATTCTCACGATGACAGCCGGTACGGTTTTTGCTGTCTGGTTAGGGGAATTGATTACTGAGCAAGGCATTGGCAATGGCGTATCTCTGATCATCTTTGGCGGTATTGTGGCCCGGTTGCCTCAGAATGTGGGTGGCTTTGTGGTGCGTCAGGACTACGTTGGGTTGCTGGTCTTTGCTCTCATCACCGCGGCTACAGTGGGCGTCATCGTCTTTATTCAAGAGGGGCAGCGGCGTATCCCGGTTCAGTATGGTAAGCGAGTGCGAGGAACGCGGGTATATGGCGGGCAAAGCGCACACATCCCGTTGCGTGTTAATAGCGCTGGCATGATCCCTCTTATTTTCGCACAGTCGCTTATGATCTTTCCTAGCACCATCGCTAGCTACTTTTACAACCCGAGTGGGACTGGTTTCTTCCAAGCCTTAGTGAACGGCGTTTACGACAATCTGCGGCCGGCTAACGATGCCTGGGTTTACTGGATTATGTATTTCTTGATGGTCATTGGGTTCACCTACTTCTACACCGATGTTATATTCCGCCAGCAAAACCTGGCAGAGTCGTTGCAGCGCCAGGGAGGGTTTATCCCCGGTATGCGGCCGGGAAAACGCACCGAGGACTATCTCAACCGGGTGCTCCAACGCATCACCCTGGTAGGTGCCATCTTTTTGGGTGTGGTGGCTATTTTGCCCTGGCTGGTGCAGTTGATTCCCGGCCTGTCGCGCACGGGTGGGCAGACTCAATCATTGCTCATTACCAGCACTGGTTTGCTCATCGTCGTCGGTGTTGTGCTCGACACGATGAAGCAGCTTGAAGCACAGCTTTTGATGCGCCACTACGAAGGGTTTATTAAGTAACATTAGGTTGCAATGGAGCCAAAGTTTATCATTCTCATTGGCCCACCGGGCGCGGGTAAGGGTACGCAGGCGGCTATGTTGCATGAGGCTCTTGATCTACCTCATATAGCTAGCGGTGATCTCTTTCGGGAGAACCTTAAAAACGAAACTGAGCTGGGGCTGAAGGCCAAAGCTTACATGGATCGCGGAGAGTTAGTGCCTGACGACATCACCATTGCTATGGTGATGGAGCGCCTGAGTCGGCCCGACTGCACTGACGGTGCGCTGCTGGATGGCTTTCCGCGTACCATAGCTCAGGCTGAAGCTTTGGATCAGGCATTAGCCGCCCGAGGGCAAAAGATCAGTGTGGTGCCGTACATCGCGGTGCCCGACGAAGTGTTGGTAGAACGCCTGAGTGGACGCTGGCTGTGCCGGGTGTGCGGTAAGTCTTATCACACTCTTTTTAACCCGCCTCAACAGCCAGGGGTGTGTGATGAAGATGGTGGCGAATTGTATCAACGTGATGACGACAAACCAGAGACAGTTCGCAATCGGCTCAAAGTGTATTGGGCGCAGACTAGCCCCCTCATCGATTACTATCGCCGCCGAGGAGTGCTGGTAGAAATAAACGGCGACCAGCCTATAGAGGCGGTGGCAGCCGACTTGCATGCTGCCATTACAGACGATGAATTATCATGACGATTGAGATAAAATCTGAAGAAGAGCTGGCGTTGATGCGCCAGGCAGGACGCATTGTGGCTGAAGTCCTGGCTACAATGCGTGATAAGGCTCGGCCAGGAGTGTCGACCGCTGAACTGGATGCTGTGGCTGAGGAGATTATCACCCGGCACCAGGCCATCCCGGCCTTTAAAGGGTATCCGCACAATGGGCAGAACGACTTCCCGGCCTCGATTTGTGCCTCCATCAACGAGGAGATTGTGCATGGCATTCCCAACCCACGCCGGATACTCAAAGAGGGGGATATCATCAGCATAGATGTCGGAGCCGTTTACAAGGGCTTTTACGGCGACGCAGCTATTACCCTGGCTATAGGAAAGGTGGATGAGGAAGCTCAGCGCTTATTGGAAGTGACCGAGGGCGCATTGATGGCTGGCATTGCCCAGGTACGGGAGGGCAATCGCTTATGGAATGTCATCCGTGCCATTCAGGCCTATGTCGAGCGATCGGGTTTCAACGTGTTGCGCGAATACCAGGGGCATGGTATTGGGCGTAATATGCACGAAGAGCCGGGCGTTCCCAATTTTTTGGGGCGGCGTGGTCAGCGGCCGAAGAATTATCCCCTGATGCCGGGAATGACCATTGCTCTGGAGCCGATGGTCGTGGTGGGGGACTGGCATACTAGGGTACTGGATGATGGTTGGGCTGTCGTTACGATGGACGGCAAACGTTCGGCTCATTTTGAGCATACTGTCGCTGTCGTCAATGGGGAACCTGAGATCCTTACTCGCTTGTAGCACAAGACCGCCGAAAGCTGGATAGATAGCAGGAGGTATCGAGCAAAATGAAAGTGAAACCGTCGGTAAAGCGACGTTGTGAAAAGTGTAAAATTATTAAGCGCCGGGGTGTAGTGCGAGTTATATGCTCCAACCCCAAGCATAAGCAACGCCAAGGTTAGGTGTGTATCAGGATAAGGAGGCTTACGTATGGCGCGTATTGCAGGCGTGGACTTACCACGAGACAAGCGTGTTGAGATCGCGTTGACTTACATCTATGGCATTGGGCTCAAAAGCAGTCAAGATATCCTCAAGCAATCGGAGGTGAATCCGGATACACGGGTGAAAGATCTTGCGGAGGACGAAGTCGCCCGGATGCGTGAAGTGATCGACAGGAACTATCAGGTCGAAGGCGATCTACGACGTGAAGTGCAAATGAACATCAAGCGGTTGCAAGAGATCCAATGCTATCGCGGTCTCCGTCATCGGCGTAATTTGCCGGTTCGTGGCCAACGTACGCGCACGAATGCGCGCACCAAGCGCGGCGCGCGCAAGACGGTGCCAGGTCGCAGGCGGGCGCGGGCCAAGAAGTAGTCAAATATTGCGTACTGCGTGCTGCGCATTGCGTATTCCTATTCGCTCTATTGGCATACAATACGCAATGCGCAGTTCTGAGGAGGTATTATGGCAAAAGCAAAAGCCAGGAGTAGACGAAGCGGTGGGCGAAAAGAACGTAAGAACGTGCCATATGGGCGCGCCTACATTCACGCTACCTTCAACAACACCATTATCACTATCACCGATCAGCAAGGGAACGCCATTACTTGGGCCAGCGCCGGTACGGCTGGCTTTAAGGGGTCCCGCAAGAGTACGCCCTACGCTGCTCAGCTTGCGGCGCAACAAGTGGCCAAGAACGCCCAAGATCACGGCATGCGTGAGATAGATGTGTTCGTGAAGGGACCCGGGCCAGGCCGCGAGGCAGCTATTCGATCATTGCAGGGCGTGGGATTCAAAGTGCGTTCTATCACCGACGTCACACCGATCCCGCACAACGGGTGCCGCCCACCCAAAAAACGACGGGTGTGATTGATTACCAGCCTGTAATGGGGCGTTTAGTGCGTCATTGGACGGTTGCTTGTGTTGGGATTTTGTTTCCATAACGACAGGCTTCAGCATTTTGAGCTGTCGTCAGATGCAGTTTATTAGTTGATCAGAGAATACGATCCGGGGAGATACCAGAGGGACGAAGGGTTTTGCCAGACCTGTAAACCTCTCGAAATATCCAAAGAAGATCAATCAGGAGGATAACTTGGCACGCTACACAAATCCAGTATGCAAATTATGCCGTCGCGAGGGCGAAAAGCTGTTTTTAAAGGGTGAGCGATGTTTCTCACCCAAGTGCGCCTTTGAGCGACGTTCTTATGCGCCTGGTATGCACGGGCGGCAAGCTCAATATCGGCGAAAAGAATCCGAATATGCCTTGCAGCTCCGTGCTAAGCAGAAGGGACGTCGCGTCTACGGCGTTTACGAGCGACAGTTCCGCCGTTATTTCCGCGAGGCTCAGCGACAGAAGGGACTGACTGGTCTCAACCTCCTTATTTTGCTCGAAAGCCGACTCGACAACGTAGTTTACCGGTTGGGATTTGCCAGTTCTCGGGCACAGGCTCGCCAGCTTGTGCAACACGGTCATTTCGACGTCAACGGCCGCAAGACCAACATCCCTTCTTATCTGGTCAAGCCTGGGGATGTCATCGCGGTTCGAGATTCGAGTGGGGGCAAGCCTTATTTCAAGGAAGTATCTCAAATCTTGGATGAGAGTCGGGTTCCGGCCTGGCTGAGTCTGGATTTGGATCATATGACGGGTAAAGTGATCGATTTGCCCTCCCGCGATGATATCGACATAACCCTTAACGAACAATTGATTGTTGAGTACTACAGCCGTTAGTCCCGCACCCAGTCCGTATTTTGATGCAAAGTTGTGGCGCATGAAATATAAAATTGCCGAATGCGCGAAGATTTCATGCAGAGGGTACTACGAAAATCTCGCTTGAGATATTGACGAGGAAAGACAGACTGATGTACTTGGGGTTCCAGCGCTTCAGCTTTGCATATGAACGACTATGGGCCCAGGACTATGGATGCTAACAGGGGGTGTTGCTTTGTCGGAAATGAATCTTGTCTTGCCCAAGGTTGAAACTGAGGCAAGTGCTCAAAATTATGGGCGCTTTAGTATTGGCCCGTTGGAAAGTGGTTATGGCATCACGCTGGGCAACGCCCTTCGTCGTGTGCTGCTGGCGTCGTTGCCTGGTGCAGCCGTGACGTCGCTTCGCGTCAGTGGGATACACCACGAATTCTCGGATATTCCGCACGTGCGTGAGGATATGACAGCTCTGATTCTCAACGTGAAGCAACTGCGCGTCAAGCTTTTCAACAACGAATCGGCACGGCTGCGAGCTGAAATTAAGGGGGAAGGCACTCTCACGGCGGGCGACCTGGAATGTCCGCCCAATGTTGAGATTGTCAACCCCGATCTGTCCCTCCTTGTGGCCGATTCGCTTGAGGCCGAACTAGACATCGAGTTAGTTGTTGAGCCGGGGCGAGGCTACTCGCCAGCCGAGGAGCGAGGCAAGCTACCCATCGGTGAGATCCCGGTAGATGCTATCTTCAGCCCCATTCGTCGGGCAAGCTATGCTGTAGAGAGGGCGCGAATTGGTCAGGTCACCGATTACGACCGTCTGGTCTTCGAAGTGAGCACCGATGGCACTGTATCACCGCATGATGCGATGAGTGAGGCAGCGCGTATCCTGGTGCAGCATTTCACGCTCATCTCCGGCGTCACGGAAGAGGAGCCGGAGGTCGAGGAAGAAGAAGAGGGGGGCATCCCAACCCAAATGTACGAGACGCCTATTGAGGAGCTCGAGCTGACCGTGCGCGCCTACAACTGTCTGAAGCGTGCGGGCATCACTCAGGTAGGCGAGATTCTGGAGAAGTTGCAAAAGGGCGAGGAAGAGATCCTGGCTATCCGTAACTTTGGTCAGAAGTCGCTGGATGAGTTGATGGAAAAGCTCCGCGAAAAAGGCTTTCTCGACGAGATGGAACGTATTGCTGCTCCCTCGGACACTGACGAGTCGTCGAATAAGGTAGAACTGGCTGCCTGACAGCCTTGTGAGCTATCCGGAGACCTTTGTCACCCTGGAGCCAGGGAAAAGTTCCCTGGCTCCAGGGTGGGTTTGCCGGCGGTGGATTGACCGAATCATTGGCAATGTTCATATCGAGGTTTTCGGGACAAGGAAGCGCCAGAGCATATTTTGAGGTTTACAAGGAATCTGGACGATGAGACATAAAGTGGCAGGTCGAAAACTGGGACGTAATTCGGCTCAGCGTAAAGCCCTATTTCGCAATCTTGTGACAGAACTCCTTCGACACGAGCGGATCCGTACTACCGAAGCCAAGGCCAAAGCGGTCCGGCCCCACGCCGAGCGCTTAATTACCCTTGCCAAGCGCGGTGACCTGCATGCACGGCGGTTGGTCGCCCGCGATGTGCCAGATCCGGAGATTTTGGGCAAGCTCTTTACCGAACTTGCTGAGCGCTATGAAGCGCGCGAAGGAGGATATACTCGTATCTACAAGCTCGGTCCACGTAAGGGTGACGCGGCACCGATGGTGCTCATCTCGCTGATCGAGTAGGGGATCAGGTAATAAGGAGGCTATCGCGTCGCATGTGAAATGGCCTGGCATCTGTGATGTCAAGAGTCCAAGGTGCTGCGGCGTTGGCCCCTACGGCGCTCTATGGAATCGCGATACCGGGCAACGGTTGAGTACTGCGGCACGGACTTTCACGGCTTTCAAGTTCAGGCGCAGGGTCGCACTGTCCAGGGTGAACTGGAAAAGGCGATTGAGCGTGTTACCCAAACGCAGGTTCGGATTCTGGGGGCCGGTCGAACCGATGCCGGCGTTCATGCCAGTGGGCAGGTGATCGCCTTCGACGTAGCCTGGCGGCACACCACTCAGGCGCTGCATCGGGCGCTCAATGCCGTTTTACCGGTTGATGTTGCCATTCGCCAATTAACAACAACGCGCCCTACTTTTCACCCGCGTTTTGACGCGAAGTGCCGCCGATATCGTTACGTTGTTCTTAATCAGCCGATTCGCTCGCCTTTGTGGGCGCGTTATGCGTACCATGTATCAGAGCCGCTCAATGTGGAAACGATGCGCGAAGCAAGCCGGTGGCTTATCGGCGGTCATGACTTTGCTGCCTTTGGCAAGCCAACCTACGGTGAAAGTACCGTTCGCCACGTGATGCAGGCCGAGTGGTTTGCTGAGCACTTGAAGGGTATAGAGGGGAAATTTCTCACCTTTGAGATTACGGCCAATGCCTTTCTGTACCACATGGTACGCAACGTCGTCGGCACCTTATTACGCGTGGGGCGGGGGGAGCTTACTCCCGTCGAGGTTCCGGTTCTACTGGAGGCCAGAGATCGAGCAGCCGTTGGCCCACCAGCGCCAGCGTGTGGCCTGTACCTGGTAGAGGTAGAATATGGAGACGATGGGTGAGTAATAACTGACAGTTAGTCAAGGAGAAAAAGACGGTGGGCCGTTGCTCAGCACTTTTTATTCATAACTACTTTTGGGAGTAGCAGGAACGTGAAGACTTCTTCAGCCAAACCACATGAAATTGAACGCAAATGGTTTGTGATTGATGCGCAGGGCCAGACTCTGGGGCGATTGGCGACGCGGGTCGCCACCGTTCTGCGCGGCAAGCACAAGCCCATTTACACACCGCACATAGATTGCGGGGATTACGTGATTGTAGTCAACGCTGAAAAAATCAATGTGACGGGCCAGAAGCTTGATCAGAAGATGTACTACCGTCACAGCGGCTATCCGGGAGGTCTCAAGCAAGTCACTCTCCGCCGGCAGTTGCAAACTCATCCTGAACGGGTCATCGAGGCGGCGGTGCGTGGAATGCTCCCCAAGAATCGATTGGGCCGTAAGATGTTTAAGAAGCTGAAAGTTTACGATGGACCCGACCATCCGCATCAAGCCCAACAACCCGAGCCGTTGGATCTATAGACTGAGGGGGTAGGAGAACTGTGGCAGAAACTCAGTATTACGAAGGCCTTGGACGGCGTAAAACGGCCACCGCCCGGGTGCGATTGTATCCTGGTGGCGATGGCACAATTTTGGTCAACAACAAACCGGCAAGTGAGTATTTTGGCCGCGAGTGGGATTTGAAGCACCTCGGTGAGCCCTTGGTTCTCACTAACAACGCAGGGCGCTTCAATGTAAGCGTCCGCGTGCAAGGGGGGGGTATCACCGGGCAGGCGGGAGCCATTCGCTTGGGGATCGCCCGCGCATTGCTCAAGGCTGATCCTGACTACCGGGCGACTTTACGCAAATTCGGGCTACTCACACGCGACCCGCGCGCCAAGGAGCGCAAGAAGCCGGGTCTAAAGCGAGCTCGCAAGGCCCCACAATACACCAAGCGCTAACGAACTGCAGAGCGCCGATGGCCGACCGCAGACCGCCGATTCAGTCGAAAGCCTGGAGTGGTCACGCATATCTTCCCTGTGTCACTCTCAGTCAATTGTCCCCGGAAGCGTAGGGCGTGGCGAAGTAGCCAGATAGGTGCATTCGTCCGAAATTGGGCCTCCCAGCTCTCGAAGTTGGGAGGCCTTTATGTGGGACTTGCAGTTAAGTGGAAAAGAGCAGGTATCGGCAATGGTGCGGATACTTCTCTGCCATTGGTGTCAACAGTGTTCGCAGCAACTGTAAGCGAAGGAAATGTCGGCGGCAGTGTAGATACGGTTTGGGAGGATTTGATACTGATAGGGGTAGGTTCTGAGGGTTCTGGGATCAATACTCGTCCGGCGCGTCCTGTGCCGGAACGTCAATACGTACCACATCCCCGTGGATATCTACGATAATGCGAAAGCCGAACATGCCCAGCCAGGTGCGGGCATCGTCAGGCAAGCCTTGCTCAATGAGTTGGTCCATATGCTGAATCGAAGCATCTATCATCGCCTTAGTGAAGAGATCATCTTTGCCTAGCATGGACAGCATGCCCTCGGTGACCAATTCTCGATTGGCGAAGATTTGCTCTTGGAGCCACCGAAGCACCTGGCGATCGATGTATTCGGAATCCACATGCCGGCGGAACCCGTCATCGAGGATGACATAATTTGGTTTGTCGCCGACGTAAACCACCTCGGCCGGCTCCTCTTCTTCGTTGAACACCAGCCCAGTAAAGAGGGCCTGCCGGCGACCCGATGATGGAGCCACGATTATTCACTCCTTCCCAAACTAACTCTCCCGACGGTTCTATGAGGCCGTGGGAGATTTTTTATTTCCTTCACGATAAATACAGTATCGCCACCACTGATACCACGAACAGACCGACGGCTGCCTGCAAAGAACGATCTGTCAGCAGCACCTCATCCGGCGCGCCCCCGTTGCCCTGGATATGAATTACGTACAAATAGCGGAAGATGCCGTAAATAACGAAGGGAATGGTCAACATCATTGTGTGATTTTCAGGCAGGTTCTCAGATGAGAACGTGTAAAGGGCGTAAGTCATCACGGTGCCGGCCGTGACCACAGCCATCATCTCGTCCAGGAAAGGCAGGCTGTAATGGTCGAGGATTGCACGGGTGTTGCTGGCCTGGCTCTTCAGCAGCACAATCTCCTGCCGCCGTTTTCCCAGGCCCAGGAATAGGGCCAGCAGGGTGGTGAAGACGTAAAGCCAGGGGGAGAATCGCTCGGCGTGGACCAGTGGGACGCCGGCAGCCACTCGCAGCACAAACCCGGCGGCTATGACCATCACGTCTACGATGACCAGATTCTTCAACCAAAACGAATAGGTGATTTGCAACACCAGATAGCCAGTAAGAATAAGTCCAAAATACACATCGAGAAGAAAGCTTAGCGGCAGCACAATGACTGGGATGAGGATGGCAGTTGCAGTGGCTACCGACTTGGATAGCTGACCAGAGGGCAAGGGACGGTTGCGCTTGGTGGGGTGTTGTCGGTCCTTGTCAATGTCTGCCAGATCATTGATCAGATACACAATCCCTGAAATGAGACACAGCATCACAAAACCAATCAACGTCCGGGAAAGGGGCTCAATTTTGAAAAGCTTTACATCGAAGATCAGTGGCACGAAGACAAATCCGTTCTTCGTCCACTGAGTGGGTCGCAGTGTTCTGATAAGGGCGACGAGCACGAAAGCCTCCTGAGATGAAACTTTGAGGCAACATGATATATACAAAGGACGTAAGTTGCAAGTCCGCCGGATAGGGTTTGACACCGGCCCCAGTTGAGATTATCCTAGCCTTATGAAGGGTAAAATCCGACTTGACATGTTGCTGGTGCAGCGTGGACTGACTGAAAGCCGAAGCCAGGCGCAGGCATTGGTGCTGGCTGGGCAGGTCCACGTCAATGGACGACCAGCTTCCAAACCGGGGGCGGAAGTTCCGGCTGATGCTCAGGTGACGGTGCTCCAGCGGATGCCCTATGTGAGCCGGGGAGGACTCAAGTTGTCCGCTGCTTTGGATGCTTTCCAGGTGTCGGTGGCAGATGCTGTCTGCGCTGATGTAGGTGCTTCTACCGGTGGCTTCACGGATTGTCTGCTCCAGCGAGGTGCTGCCCGCGTCTATGCCATTGATGTAGGTTACGGCCAACTGGCCTGGAAGCTGCGCCAGGACGAGCGAGTGGTGGTGATGGAAAGGACCAATGCCCGCTATCTGCAGTCATTGCCAGAGCCAGTGGGAATCGTCACCGTAGATGCATCGTTTATCTCGCTCAAACTGTTGTTCCCAGCCATCGTGGCCTGGTTGGCCCCCGGCGCCGATGTCGTTGCCTTGATCAAGCCCCAATTTGAAGCAGGGCGTGAGCAGGTAGGCAAGGGCGGAGTAGTGCGCGACCCGGCAGTGCATCGTCAAGTGCTGGAGAAGGTCGCCGGCTACGCGATGGTTCGCGGGTTGGGGGTGCACCGGGTGATGCGCTCGCCCATCACCGGGCCGGCTGGTAACATAGAGTTTTTGATGCATTTGCGTCACGGATTCTCCAGCGAAGGCTTCGACCTATCGGCGGTCATTGCCAGGTGCCTGTCGGACACGGACGAAGAGTCAGGAGCAAGTTTTAAGAGAGCATCTGATAAGGGCACCGCGGGCCACATTTCGTAGCCTGATTGCCTCAGCGCCGGGCGATCTTTTCAGACGCGCTGTAAGGTTGATGCTTTGCCTAACTGTCGCTCGGGGTGAGTAGGTTGGGAGCGCGGGCTGCTGTTATGACTCGATCCACCATTGCGATCAATTGCTCAACAGCAAGTGGTTTGGGCAAGAAATCGGTCGCGCCCAGCATAATCAAACGCTTGCGTTCTACCTCGGGATTGGTTACGTGTGCCGAAATGGCGATGATAGGAATAGTACTGGTAACGATGCTACGCTTCAGATGGCTGAGCGCTTCATAGCCGTCCATACCAGGTAGACGCAGATCGAGTAAGATGACATCAGGGCGGATCCGGCGAGCAGCAGCCAGTGCCTCGTAACCGTCCCTGGCCGTCTCCGTGGTAAAGCCCACACGGCGCAGTGCACGGGCGAGCATGTCAACTGTGTCTTCGTCATCTTCCACAATCAGCACTCGCCCCTGACGGGTCAGTACTGCCTCTATCTGATCCAGCAGCAGTTGCTCATTGACAGGTTTGACCAGATAAGCGCTGGCACCGCGTGCTAGCGCATCTCCATCGTCTTCGATGATAGTCAGCATGATGACCGGTATTTCGGCGGTGGATGGGTCAGCTTTCAATGTATCGAGCAGGGCCATTCCATCCATATCGGGCAGCAGCCTGTCGAGCACGATCAGATCAACCTCGTCTCCTTCGATGATCTCGATGGCCTGCTGCCCCCGGCTTGCAGTGAGTACATGGTAGCCATTGCTCTCTAATTGCAGACGGATCAATTGCGCGATGTCCGTGTCATCGTCTACGACAAGGACAGTTTTGGCCATAATTGGCGGCGGGATTAAAGACTTGGACTCTTTTGGTTTCAGCTCGGCGCCAGGCACTGGTAGGATGAAGGTGAAGGAGCTTCCTTTTCCTTTTTCCGAATCAACCCAGACCCGGCCACCATGCATTTCCACAAACATTTTGACGATGGGCAACCCCAAGCCGGTGCCGCTGGCTTCTTGGACAATTGGGTCATCGGCGCGATAAAAACGATCGAAGATGCGGCCAACGTCTTCCGCCTTGATGCCGATGCCGGTGTCGCGCACACTGATCTGAACTGCCATCCCGACGTTGTTGACTTCGACGGTCACACTTCCCTCTGGCGTGTAGTTGATAGCGTTGCCTACCAGGTTAGTCAAAACTTGATAGAGCCGGTCGCGGTCACCCATCACTTCAGGCAGGCCGGCATCTACCTCATAAGTGAGGGCCAAACCTTGTTCTTCAGCGTGGGCTGCCATTGCTTCAACCACGTCAGCGACGATCTCACCCAGTTTGACTGGTGCCGGCTCGAAGCGGACACGGCCCGTTTCAATGCGGGAGATGTCGAGCAGGTCGTTGATGAGTGCGATCAGACGGTCGGTGTTGTTCTTGATAACGCTTAGAAAGTGTTTTTGATTATCATTCAGCGGTCCGACGGCGCCGCCGTAGATTAGATCAGTATATCCTTTAATGGCAGTCATCGGGGTGCGTAGTTCGTGTGAGACGGTAGAGATGAACTCGCTCTTGGCTCGGTCGGCCTCCACTTCTTTGGTGATGTCCCGCAAGATGGTCACCACCCCCAAAAACTCGTCGTGGCGGGCAATGACTGGCGCCATATGGGCACTGATGACCCGATTGTCCATCTCCAGCATCGCACTGGTGACCTTGATCTGTGAGGGGGTGTTGGCTTGGGCCAGCATTTGGTCGATGGCCGCCAGGGCGGCTGTACGTCCGGGGTCATCGAAACCTTCAATCAGATGGCGCACGTCGGTGTTTATCAGACTATTCCGAGACTTATTCAAAATTCGTTCGGCGGCCGGATTCACCAGGATGACCCTACTCTGGGGATTGTTTACCACGACGCCATCGGCGATGGATTCCAGGATGGCCTGGCTTTTGCTGGCTTCCTCTTGTTGGTAGCGTAGCATGCCGCCCAATTCTTGTGCCTGGCGGTTGATTAGGCGATAGATCTCGGCATTCTCAGTCACGCCGGCCACCTGGGTGACGATGGCCTTGACACTGGTTACATCGTCAGCAGTGAAGTGATTTGCCTGCTGTGAGCCGAGGGCAAGCAAGCCGTAGAATTCACCGTTGGCTACGATGGGGGCGATGATTAACGCTGCAGCGGTTGATGGCACATTTAGGGCGCTCTGCCATTCGGCCGGGGGTAGGATAGCGACGTTATCGATGGAAGTAATGAGCTTGTCGCGCCATCCCTCAGTCCACTCGCTGGGCAGGGACTCGAGTTCGACGACCTTCGCCTCCCATCCAGTGCTAGCCCATGAGAAGAGGCGTCCCGATTCGCGGTCAAGGAGCAGCAACACCCCGGCATCGACGCCTGTAGTTTTAAGGGCACCATCCAAAGCACTCTGAGCGACCCGGTCCAGATCCAAATTGGTGGCAATTTCGTGGGTCACAGCGTAAAGCGACTTGAACCTGCTGCGCTCCCCAGCTACCCGGTCGAGTTGCTGCTGGAATGAGCGGGTCAATTTGACAGCCAATCTGTTGAGAGCATCGTCGGCGGCAATAAGTAATTCAAAGGCCTGGTTAGGGGGAGTGGTGGCCTGTAGCTCAGCCACGATGTTTTGTCGCATATCTTGCAAGAGGGCATGCCAGGTAGTCAGACTGAGGGTTGATTCACCTACTGGAGCCGTGGTATTGGGTTCCCACGGAGCGGGAACACCAAATAGCTCTTCGGCGGCGGAACGGTCGGTGAGAGCACGGAGTAAGGTACGGTGTAGGCCAGAAGCATCCGCTGTGCTATCAGCAAGATAGTCGGGATGGCCGACGCCTGGTTCTTCATTGAGCCAGTGGCGCAAAATTGATTTGTGATGCTCGTTTAGCCATTGCTCAAAGTGCTTGGCCGCTAATTTTTCTGGCCCGGCCGGCGGAGACGTTTTGCTTGCAATTGTCATTGTTTTCCTATCATATGAGATGTAGCGATTTGTATATAGCCTAGGAGGGCCCCGCTCGTATAAGAGATTAACATTCACTCTCCTGCGGCTTAAAGCGTTTGCAGGGAAAAAAAGAAGGCATCACACTTAAGGTAACATGACCCGGCACTATTTACAATGCCCCTTTTGTACTAAGCTAGGGCCATGTCAAAGTCCGTCTACATGTCATGCTGAGCGCCAGCGAAGCATCTCGTTGGTGCGAAAACGGGACCCTTCGCTACCGCTCAGGGTGACAAAAGAGCGTAAACGTGGCCACCC
>JAHELX010000370.1 GCA_024643945.1 Anaerolineales bacterium | reverse complement strand
ACATCTCCCCCCATATTCTGAACCTTCAGACCCGGCTAGGTGACTTTGGCGTGGTCTTTCAGGACAATCAAACGCTCGCATTCGGCCTGCCCCCTCACGTGACTGCTGGCCTGCGATTCTATGTTTCGCCCCAGTACTGGCAGGAAACCGAACACGGCGGCGTGTTCAAGTCGGTGCGCAATCTGGCTTATGCCAGCAACGGAGAAACCGTCCGCAATGAGATCACGCCTATGGGAGGCGGCTACATTGTCGAGTTCCTGGTTAAAGCGGGTGACGATTGTGCAATCACCATCACCATCGGCAGCAGCACCGGGCCTCACCACGAAGTACCAGCATTTTCTACATTGCGCGCAACCGCTGAATCACGCTGGCAAGAGTGGTTCAGTCGCGTTCCCCCCGTGGCCGAACGTTACTGCCATACCTACGCTTACGCCTGGTGGATCATGGCCAATAATCTCATCAGCCCGCGGGGGCGGGTGTCCTATGAAGCTATGGCCCCTTCCAAGATCAGCTATGTGGGGCTGTGGCTGTGGGATAGCGCCATGCATGCCCTCGCCTATCGACATGTGGACCCCGAACTGGCGCGTAATCAAATCCGTGCTATGTTAACCTGTCAGCTACCCGATGGTATGCTCCCTGACGCCGTATACGATGAAGGCGTCATCTCTGAACTCGAGCATCCTTTCCGCGCCGAGGTCACCAAGCCTCCGATCCTGGCCTGGGCCGCGCTCAAGCTGCACGAAACGAACCCTGACCTGGAGTTTCTGCAAGAGATTTACGTGCCATTGGTACGCTGGAATGCCTGGTGGTTCAGCATGAACGACGACGACGTGGATGGCCTGGCGCAATATAACCACCCCTACTCCTCGGGCCTGGACGATAGCCCCTTGTGGGACTATGGAATGCCGGTCGAATCGCCGGACTTGAACACCTATCTCTGCGTGCAGATGGGGTCATTGGCGTTGATGGCCGAAGAATTGGGAATGAACGCCGAGGGTGGTATGTGGCGCCGCCGCGCTGCGGCGATTGTGCGCCGCATGATCGACGACTTCTGGGATGAGGAAGTAGGCCTGTTCCTTGCGTTACACGATGAGCAGCCTATCCCCGTGGTCACCCCCTTTAACCTCTATCCCCTGTGGACCGGCCAGTTGCCCCAGAACATCCGGGATCGACTCATCGCTCACCTTTCGAACCCCGATGAGTTCTGGGGGGAGTACGTCATTCCCTCGGTGGCGCGTAACGATTCGCACTTTGACCCAGAGACAATGTGGCGGGGGCCGGTGTGGGTCAATATCAACTATTTTTTCATCGAGGCGCTGCGCCAGATTGGCGAACATGACTTGGCGCGCACTCTACGAGAAAAGACGTTGGATTTGGTGATGAGCCAACGCGGCATCTACGAGTACTACAATGCGGAGACGGGTGAACCGCCGGCTACTGCCGCCGAAACTTTTGGCTGGACCGCCGCTGTCTTCATTGACCTGGCGATTCAGGCCAGCCTTGAGGAAGGCATCGAACAATCGGGCACCGGTAACTTTCGAGGCAGCCGAAGAGCGAATCGACCGGGTATCGGCCGACACCATCCGCCCGGTACTGGATGACCTCAAGCCGCGCTGGGAGGGCTTGATCGCAGGGCGTGAGGGCTTCTTCCTGGAGGACAAGTGGTGGGCGCTGGCGCTTCACGCCCGTTTTGCCGAGGATGTCGCCTGGAATCGCCCCGGGCCGTGCGCCATTGGCTGCAGACACTTGAGACGAGGAGGACGGACACATGACCTATGCTGAACAACTGGCAACATTCGTTACCCAGGCGTCCTACGACGACCTTTCAGCGGCCGCGCGCCTGCAGCTCAAAATCCGGGTGCTGGATGCCCTCGGCTGTGCCATCGGGGCACTTCCCGGAGAACCCATCCGGCTCATTCGGCAGCAGATCGAAGATTTTGGGGGAGGTAATCACTGCACTCTCATTGGAGGCGGGCGAGCGGCTCCAGACCGGGCGGCGTTCTACAATGGCGCCCTGGTGCGCTATTTGGACTTTAACGACAGTTATCTGGCACCGGGTGAGACTTGCCACCCCAGTGACAACGTGGGAGCGATGCTGGCGGCGGCCGAGTATGCGAATTGCCACGGCCGTGACTTTCTGACCGCCCTGGCCGTGGCCTACCAGGTGCAGTGCCGGCTGAGCGATGTCGCGCCTGTGCGGGCCAAGGGCTTTGACCATACGACTCAAGGGTCGTATGCCGTGGCGGCGGGTGCATCCAGGGCACTGGGGCTGAATCAGGCCCAGACTGCCAATGCCATCGCCATCAGTGGGACTGCCTTCAATGCGCTGCGGGTCACCCGCACCGGGGCACTGTCGCACTGGAAAGGGTTGGCCTACCCCAACACCGCTTTCGGTTGCATCCATGCCACCTTTCTGGCTATGCGGGGTCTCACCGGCCCCCCGGAAGTCTTCGAGGGGAACAAGGGCTTTATGGATGCCATCGCCGGGCGCTTTGAGATCGACTGGTCGCAAGAGGATCTGGAGCGGGTGACACGCACTATCCTCAAGAAGTACAACGCCGAGATTCACTCTCAGTCAGCCCTGGAAGGCATTCTGGAACTCAAGCAAGAAGAGGGTTTTCGAGCGGACGAGGTAGAGCGGATCGAGCTTGACATCTTTGACGTGGCCTACCACATCATCGGCGGTGGCGAGGAAGGAGATAAGACCCTCGTCCGTACCAAAGAGGAAGCCGATCACAGCCTGCCTTATATGCTGGCAGTGGCCATCCTGGATGACCAGGTCACGCCGGCGCAGTACCGGCCAGAGCGTATCCAGCGCCAGGATGTGCAGACCCTGCTGCGTAAGGTTTTGGTCCAACCGCAGCCGGCCTACAGCCAGCGTTTCCCGGATGAGATGCCCTGCCGCATCAGTGTCACGCTCCAGGATGGCCGGGCGCTGACCAAAGAGAAGCGAGACTACGAAGGCTTTCATACCCGCCCTATGCGGTGGGAGACGGTGGTGCAAAAGTTCGAGCGCCTTAGTCAGCCTTACGTTGACTCAGCCTTGCAGCGTGAACTTGTAGATGCCGTCGCCAACCTGGACTCGACTCAGGTCGCCGACCTGGCGCGGCTCTTAGAGCGTGTCTAAAACTAATCCTCTAGGGTGGGGCAGCCTTTTCCCCAAAGGGGACCTATGGGCCAGGCTGCCTGGGCGGGCTAGCCCATAGGTCCCCTCTGGGGAAAAGGCTGCCCCACGGTTATAGTTCAGGTTTCAGCCAAATAGAAACGGGTTCAACCCATTTTACCGTCATGAAATATCCAAAGGGGGTTAAATAATGTCTCAGGTTCAAATGAATGATCGAGCATTTGCTTTTCTGAAAGTCAACGAGCGCCAGTCGAAGCCCCGCACGCGAGGCGTGACCGAGATGCGCGGACCCTATTACTCGCCTATGGGCAAGCGCTATCTGCAGGACGTGCTGGAGACGATGGGGGCTTACGTGGACGCGCTCAAGTTCGCCGGCGGCTCTTTCAGCCTGATGCCGCGGCCGGCTGTGAAGGAGCTCATTGACCTGTGTCACCAATACCAGGTCCTGGTATCCACAGGAGGCTTCATGGAGTACGTCCTGACCCAGGGGCCGGAGGCGGTTGATCAGTACATTCAAGAGTGCCGGGATCTGGGGTTCGACATCATCGAGATCTCCACCGGGTTCATTACCATCCCTACCGATGATTGGTTGCGGCTGGTCGAAAAAGTGCAGAAGGCCGGGTTGAAAGCCAAGCCCGAAGTGGGGATCCAGTTCGGAGCCGGTGGTGCCAGCGCAGCCGAAGCATTGGAGGCCGAGGGGACCCTCGACCCGGAATGGGCTATCGGGCAGGCGAGACGCTTTCTGGAAGCCGGCGCCTACCTGATTATGATCGAGTCGGAAGGGATCACCGAGAACGTTACTCATTGGCGCACGGATGTGCCGGCCAAGATCGCAAATGCGTTGGGGCTCGAGAAAGTCATGTTCGAAGCGGCCGACCCGGAGGTTTTTGGCTGGTACATCAAAAATTACGGCCCGGAGGTAAATCTCTTCGTCGATCACAGCCAGATTGTTCAACTCGAATGTCTGCGCGCGGGCATTTGGGGAACGACCAGTCTCTGGGGGCGGGTCTTGACCTACAAGGAATGAAGATTGGAATTGCTGCAGCCGAGTAATTCCGCTTGACAAATCCACGTTTTTTCGTTAGTATAGTGGGTAAGGATTGCATTTGCATGGCCAGTGCTCTGTCAAAGCTAACCCATAGGTCCCCTTTCCCCTGTGGAGGGGACCGTGGGTGGGGAATTGACGGGTAATCTTGGCTCTTATGGCGTTTGTTCTGGCCCTTCAAATCACCCTTGACAGAGTACTAGTCTTGACCTCACGGGGTCGCGGAACCTTTCTGGAATCCAGGGCTGCTCTGGAAACCACTTATCACTTATAATACCCGCACGTGGGTATACAGGAGAAGGATGATGTGTCCCGGTTAAGGCCGGGGGCATAGACGGCAGACAAATAGTAAACGATAAAATTCTGTCGTTGTAGCTTCTTAGGAATTCTGCTCTAACAAGCGCAGATCTAGATAAGCTCGGTTCCCGGTTCTGCAGTCAAGAAGATACCTGGATGGACCGAGCTTTCTGTTTAAGATCCGCCGGCTGAACCTGGCTGCTCAATTGGTAGCCTGAGGCGCAGCGACTTTGATCGCCCGGTTCTTACCCCCTGTCAGGTAAAGAGGCCGGGCATTTATATTCCGACTGAAAAAGAAAAAGGAGGAGTAATATGCCGGTTGAATATGCCTTAGAGGAATGGTTAACTGAGGCCTATGATTACGAACCGCCCCATCGGGGACAGATCCGCCAGGGTGAGATTCTCAAGATCGAGGAGCAGGGTGTCACGATAGACCTGGGCCTCAAGCGTGATGGCTTTGTCCCTTATACGGACCTCCAACGCCTGGGCGAAGAAGCGTCGTCTCAGCTAGAACCTGGTCAACAGGTCGTGGCCCGCGTTGTGCGCCCCGAGGATCGGGAGGGCAACCTCATTCTCTCGCTGTATCAAGCGCGCTCAGAGAAAGACTGGAACAGAGCTCAAGCGCTATTAGAGAATGATGATGTCTGGCAAGGAAAAGTCGCCGAGTATAACCGTGGGGGCCTGATTGTGACATTTGGCCATCTGCGGGGTTTTGTCCCTGCCTCCCATCTTGCGGCGCGGGACATGCGACATTTGTCCTCCAATCAGCGTGAGGAAAAGCTCAAGACCCACGTCGGGCGGGAATTGTCACTGAAGGTTATCGAGGTGAACCGAAACAGGCGTCGCCTGATCCTGTCGGAGCGGCTTGCCAGAGAGCAGCTACGCGAGCGGAACATAGAGCGCCTTCTGAATGAACTGGTAGAGGGCCAGGTGTGCCGGGGCAGGGTTATCAAGCTATGTGATTTCGGAGCGTTTGTCGACCTGGGAGGAGCAGAGGGGCTGATTCACATCACGGAATTGGCATGGCGGCGCATCCGTCGCCCAGAGGAAGTGTTGCAGGCAGGCGACGAGATTGAGGTGTATGTCTTGCGTCTGGATCACCAACGTAAGCGCATCGGCCTGAGCCTGAAACGGCTGCAACCCAGTCCCTGGGGCTTGGTGGATCAGACGTACAGCGTCGACCAACTGGTATCCGGCGTCGTGACCAACGTCGTCAAATTCGGCGCATTCGTGGCGCTGGACATTGGGGTCGAGGGTCTGGTCCACGTCAGCGAATTGGCCGACCCGCCGTCACCAGAGCCGCGGGACGTGGCGCACGTCGGTGACGAGCTGGTACTCCGCATTCTGCGCATCGACTCATTCCGCCACCGGATTGCGCTGAGTCTCAAAAGAGTATCCGCGCAGGAGCGTAGCGAGTGGCTGGCCCAGCAGTCCCTGAATCAGGCGGCACAGACAGGCGATCCCAGCCACTCTGCCTTGGATGATGTGGAGATGCCACCCGTGCCTGTCCATACAGCAGAGGTGGCTGTGCCTGTGATGTCTTAGCACACCATAGGGTGAAATCTACGCTGTGAGCAACGGAGAGCATTTTGGTGTGCTCAGGACGCAATTTCAGAGAGAGGAATGAGGCAAAAGGTGACTTCGACCAGAAAGCAGTTAGAAGCCGATTTGCGAGAGGCTGAAAGGGAACTACAAGAGTTAGAGAAGCGGTTAAATCACAGGCCAGATATTGGTCTTGGTCAAGGCAGCACAGGTGCTTATTCGTGGGAGATGGCCCTCGCTCGTAAGGGAAGAGTCGTCTCACGCATCGAGGCGTTGCAAGAAG
>JAHELX010000369.1:5346-6295 GCA_024643945.1 Anaerolineales bacterium | reverse complement strand
CCGAACGGCGCGAGTGGCTGGTCACCAACGGCGTTGGCGGCTATGCCTCGGGCACCGTCGCCGGCCTGCTGACGCGTCGTTACCATGGCCTGCTCATTGCTGCGCTCCAGCCGCCCCTGGGGCGTACGTTGTTACTCACCAGCCTGGACGAGAGGGCTATCTATGATGGCGGGGCCTACTCTTTGTTTGCCAACCGCTGGGCCGGCGGCCAGGTAGATCCAACCGGCTTCCGGCATGTGGAGCGCTTTCACCTGGAGGGTACCACGCCGGTTTGGACCTTTGCCTGCGCCGACGCGCTGCTGGAGAAGCGCGTCTGGATGCAGCCTGGTGCCAATACCACCCGCATTCGCTACGACCTGCGCCGGGGGGCCGGCCCGCTGGCCCTGGAAGTCAAGGCCCTCGTCAACTATCGGGATCACCACGGCAACACCCACGCTGGCGACTGGCACATGCACGTCGATCCAGTGCCTCATGGCTTGCAGGTGACGGCCTTTGAGGGGGCGACTCCTTTCTTCCTGTTGAGCTATCGCGCCCAGGCGACACGGCAGCACGAATGGTACCGGGACTATTTCCTGAGCCTGGAAGCTTATCGCGGCCTGGACGCGTTAGACGACAACCTCTATGCCGGCCACTTCCGAGCCACATTACATCCCGGCCAGTCGCTGACCCTGGTAGCCAGCACTGACGCCGGGGCCAACCTGGACGGGATATCGGCCTATGCCGAACGGCAGGCCTACGAACAACAATTGCTGGTAGGGGCAAGTTTTACACCTGCCCAACTCGTAGGGGCAGGCTTTACGCCTGCCCACCCTCTGCCCGCCCCCGGCAGGGCAGGTGTAAAACCTGCCCCCGGCAGGGCAGGTGTAAAACCTGCCCCCGACAGGGCAGGTGTAAAACCTGCCCCTACGGTTACTGAACGCCTGGTTCTGGCCGCCGACCAGTTCATCGT